>NZ_JBEZUT010000263.1:0-12687 GCF_040636595.1 Kitasatospora sp. NPDC036755 | reverse complement strand
GGTACCAGATGCCGAGGGCGTTCGGGAGGCAGGTGAGCGCGAGCGCGGTGAGGGCGGCGGGCCGGTTGTTCTGCCGGGCCACGGTGTACAGCGCGAGCAGGAGGCCGAAGTAGGGGGCGAAGCTGAAGGAGGTGGTCAGGGAGAGCAGGGTCGCGCCGACGGCGGCGGCCCAGACGACGACGAACACCGTCATGGGCCACCTCCGCCGGAACGTCAGCGCGAGGGCCTCCGGCACGGCGAAGACGGCCACGAGCAGCTGGTCGCGCCCGGTCACCCCCGGGTCGAGAGGGGTCGCGTAGAAGAAGACGTCGGGGATGGTGATGGCCAGCGCCAGCAGGGCGTCCTGGGTCCTGGTGGGCGGTGGCCTCCGCCGGAGGGCGGTGTCCGTCACAGCTGGTCCGTCACAGCTGGAGTTCTCGGCAGCAGAGGGTGTTCGTCTTGTCGCAGCACGTCCTGTCCACCAGGTCCGGAAGTCCGCCGGTCCGGACGTCGGACCACCACGGTTCGACCGCGGTGGCGTGCTCCGCCGGTGAACGGACCGGGTAGCCGAGTGCGGCGTACGCGGCCCACAGGTCGCCGTGGTGGTCCCGGATGGCTGCGACGAGCTGGTCCCGGGTGAACTCCACCTCGCCCGTCGGGAGTTGCGAGGGCGCGCGAAGGGTCAGGAAGGACGCGGCGGCGCGGAAGCCGTCGTCGGTGAAGGCGGCCAGGCTGATGCCGGCCACCCGCAGGGCCTCCGCGCCGCCGTCGGGGCCGGGGTCCTCGGTGATGCGGACGGCGAGGCTCTGCCACGGGTCGCCGACCGCCGGGGGAGGGTCGGGCACCAGGACCGTCCGAGGGCTCAGGAGGAGGCCGTCGGCCAGGGCCGGACCGGCCGTCCCGTCCGGATGGACCTGGTGCACGGTGGCGCCGACGGTGGGGTGCGGGGTCGTTCGTTCGTCCATGGCGGGGCTCCCGGGGTGGGAGGGGGTGATGGGGTCCTTCACTCCAGTAGAAGCCCACTTCCCTGCGCGGCGCCCGGGGAATGTCAGTTCGACACGGGGGCCGAGGGCCGGCTCACCGGCCGAATCCGGCCAGCAGGCCGCGCGGGTCGAAGGTCACCCGGATCCGGGTGATCCTGCCGTCCTCGACGCGCATCCAGTTCGCCGTCGGCGCCGGCGGGGCGATGCTCGTGCACAGCTCGAACCAGGTGATCACCTCGTCGCCCTCGGCCACCCGGACCTTCACGTCGATCTTCTCCAGTACCTGCCCGAGTCCCTTCAGTCCGGCCAGCGCCTCCTCCACTCCGGAGGCCGTCCCGAGGGCGCCGACGAAGTCGACGTCGTCGGCCAGCAGGCCCCGGATGGTCTCGAACTCGCCCGCCTCCCAGGCGGTGAAGTAGGTCTCGGCGGTCTCACGCGCGGTCTTCGTCGTCATGCCTCCATCCTCCGGGCGACCCCATCCATCCGTCCAACAGATGAATCAGATGGCTTCAATCTGTTCCAGTGATGGGATAGGGGTGCTCTGCGTGATCGACCGGCCGTGGTCATCACGTTGAGTGAATGTCAGATGAGATGGTTTCGGCCTGTTCGACCTGGTAAGGCGCTCAACGCCGGAATCGAAGGAGGCGTGAATCGTGATCACCGAACAGCAGGCCCGTTCCATGCTGCACCACCCCGTCCATGACGCGCGGGGCAACCGGATCGGCAAGGCCGACCACATGTTCCTCGACGACGTCACCGGCAAGCCGGAGTGGGTCAGCATCAGGACCGGATGGTTCGGGGCGAGCGAGTCGTTCGTGCCGATCCGCGACGCCCGCGTCGTCGGCGACCATCTGGAGGTGCCGTACGCCAAGGAGAAGGTCAAGGACGCCCCGCTGGTGGCCGTGGATCGTGGCGGGCACCTCTCCGAACAGGAGGAACGTCGGCTCTACCAGTACTACGGCATCGACCTGGACGAGGCCTGGAAGGCCGCCAACCGGCCCGGCGCGGGCGGTGGCACCGCCGCTGCCGCCACTACCGCCGCCGCCGGGACCGCCGCTGCCGGGACCGCCGCCGCGGCCGGCCGCACCGGCTCGACCGGGCACCTCGGCAGGGCCGGCACGGCCGGTGCCGCCGGCGTGACGGGTGCCGCGGGTACGACCGGTGCCACCGCGCGGGCCGCCGCCGTTCCGGGAGCCGCCTCCGCCGTCGGGCGGGCCGGTGTCCACCCGGAGAAGGACGGCGTGATGACCCGCTCCGAGGAGCGGATGCGCGTCGGCGTCGAGCGCTACGAGGCCGGTCACGCGAAGCTGCACAAGTACGTCGTCACCGAGGAGGAACGGCAGACCGTGCCGGTGCGGCACGAGGAGGTCCACGTCGAGCACGAGCCCATCGCCGAGGCCGACCGGCGTGCCGCGATGTCCGGCGATCTCATCTCGGAGGCCGAGTACGAGGTCACCCTGCACGCGGAGCGGCCGGTCGTGCGCACCGAGGCCGTTCCGGTCGAGCGCGTGCGGCTGGTGACCGAGGAACGCGTCGAGGAGCAGACCGTCACCGGCCAGGTGCGCAAGGAGCGCATCGAGGCCGAACTGCCCGACGGGAGGACGGGGCAGGCACACGGTCGGCAGATGCAGGGCACCCGGATGCAGGGTGCCCAGACGCAGGGCGCGGAGATCCGGGGCAAGGACCGCCGCCGGTGACGCCCTCCGGGCCGTGACCGCCCCGCGCGGCCGCGGCCCGACCGCACCGTCCCGCCCGACGCGTCGATCGGCCGGGCGGGCGGAGCGCCCGGTCGCATATCGTCAACGGTCATGGAGATGCACCAGCTGCGCTACTTCGCCGCCGTGGTCGACGAGGGCACCTTCACCGCCGCCGCCGCCCGGCTGCACGTGAGCCAGTCCGGCATCAGCACCCAAGTGGCGAAGCTGGAGCGCGAACTGGGGCAGCAACTGCTCGACCGCTCCGGTCGGCAGGTGCGACTCACCCCGGTCGGCGAAGCGGTGCTGCCGCTGGCCAAGAACGCCCTGGCCACCCTGGACGCCATCCAGCACACCGCCGCCGAGTTCGCCGACGCCGTCCGCGGCCGGGTCCGGCTCGGCATGATCACGGGCTGCTCGATCCCGCCCTTCCTGGACGCCGTCGCGGACCTCGGCCGCAGCCACCCCGGCATCGAACTCAGCCTGCACGAGGGGCACTCCGAGGACCTCCAGGCGCAGGTCCTGGCCGGCTCGCTCGACCTGGCCCTGATCGGCTACGCGGGCGAGGTCTCCCCGGGTCTGGAGGCCACCGTCGCCATCGACGAGCCGATCGCGGCCGTCGTGCCCGCCGGCCACCCGCTCGACCGGGCGCGGCTGCGGCTCGCCGACCTGTGGGGCGAGAAGATCCTCTGCCTCTCCCCGGGCACCGGCATCCGCGCCGCCTACCAGGACTCCTGCCGCCGGCTCGGCCTCGACCCGCGGGTGGACATCGAGGCCAGCTCCCCGGTCGCGCTGCTCCGGCTCGCCGAACGCGGCGCGGGCGTGGCCGTCCTCAGCCCCTCCTCCGCCACGGGGGCCGGGTTGCGGGCCGTCCCGCTGGCCGACGCCACCACGACCGCCAGGCTCGGGCTGGTCGCCCGCCGCGACCAACCCTCCCCGGCCGTACGGCTGTTGCGGGCCCGACTGCGGGAGGCACTCCGCTTCGAGTGACCGCCCGGGCGGAAGCCGCGGCTCAGGCCCTCCAGCGCGGATCGCGCCCCGAGGCGGCCAGCGCGCGGTCCCACGCGGAAGCGTCCTCGGGCAGCGCCACCGACGCGGCGAAGCCCTCGTACCGGCGGTACAGTTCGGCGTTCTCCGCCACGATCTCCCCGGCCAGCAGCGCGAGTTCCTCGTCGACCTCGATCCGCCCGCCGGTCGCCCGGGCCACGTCCCAGCCGTGCAGCAGCAGCTCCAGGAGCAGCATCCGGGCGATCCCGACGGCCGGCACCGGAGAGCCGCCGAGGTCGACGTCCCCCGCCCAGGCGGCTTGGTCCGCCCAGGCGGCGACCGCGCGCTCCAGCCGGTCCGCGTAGGCGGAGCGCCAGTCGGCCTCGGCGGTGAAGTCCCGTGCGGTCAGCTCCTCGGGCAGCTCGGCCCGCCGGGCCCGGTGCTCCAGGCCGTGCGAGGTGTAGAGCACCCAGTGGTTGATCAGCGCACGGGTGTCGAACTCCGTGCAGGGCGTCGGCGCGTCCAGCGGCCGGTCGGCGGGGACGGCGGCGGCGACACCGGCCGCGAGGGAGGCGGCACGGGCCAGGAAGGGGTGCATCGGGTGGACGTTCATGGCGCCGATTCTGCGCGCGGCCGCACCACCCGGTCTTGAAGAAACGCGACGACTAGCCTGACGCCATGGGCAGCGGCGAGGGGACGGGCATCAGCGGGGACTCCCCGGACTCCCCGGACTCCCCGGACTCCCCGGACTCCCCTGACACTCCCGGGCTCGGCCGCGGTGTGCTCCACCCCGCCCGGGCGGCCGAGCTGATCACCGTGGAGCGGCTCGCCCCCGATCCGGCCGTGGCGCGGTCCGTCGAGTACTACTGGCTGGTCCGGTGGGACCTGCGCGGCCTGCCGCCGTACGAGCAGAAGGTGCTCGCCCACCCCAACGTCCACCTGGTCCTCGAGGCGCCGCGGGCGCGCGTGTACGGGGTGGACCGCTCGCTCTTCGTCCGCCGCCTGGAGGGCGCCGGGCACGTGCTGGGCGCGCGGTTCCGCGCCGGCGCCTTCCGCGGCCTCGCCGGGCACCCGGTGAGCGCGCTGGCCGACCGCTCCGTGCCCGCCGCCGAGTACTTCGGGCCCGGGGTCGACCGGCTCAACGCGCGGGTCCTCGGGGCGTCCGGCAGCCCCGCCGCCCTCGCCGACGCCTTCCTCCGCCCGCTGCTGCCCGCGCCGGATCCGGTCGCCGCCGAGGTCGCCGCGATGGTGGACCGGATCACCGGCGCCCCGGACCTGTTCCGGGTGGACGAGCTGGCCGCCGAGCTGGGCGTGACCGTCCGCCGCCTCCAGCGCCTGTTCGCCGAGTACGTCGGCGCCTCCCCGAAGTGGGTGCTGCGCCGTGCCCGCCTCCACGAGGCCGCCGAACGCGCGGCCGCGGTGGGGGGTCTGGACCTGGCGGCGCTCGCCGCCGAGCTGGGGTACGCCGACCAGGCGCACCTGACCAGGGACTTCACCGCCGCCGTCGGAGTCTCCCCGGCCCGCTACGCGGGGGCGGCGCGCTGAGACCCGCCGGGGCACGCCCGAGAACCCCGGCCGAACGCCCGGTCCGGGCCGGGGCTACGCCCCCAGGAAGCGCTGCAGCTCGTCCAGCACGTAGTTGGCCCCGGTGTACCCGATCCCCTGGAACCACAGCTGGTCGTCCACCGGGAAGGCCCGGTGTCCCTTGACCGCCCCCAGCGCCTGCCAGCCGGGGCTCGCCAGCACGGCGTTGGCGCCCGAGGCCTCCGGATCGCCGTACGTCGCGTACAGCAGCAGATCGCCGTCGGCCCTGGCGAGCTGGTCCGGCGGGATCTCGAAGTCCGACTGGTCGACGTTCTGCGCGTCCGGCCGGCCGACCTGGGCGTCGGTGAGCACCGTCCCGGGGAAGCTCTGCCGGCCGAACAGCCGGATGCCGCCGCCCTCCACGAACCGCACCAGGCTCACCCGGCGTCCGGACAGCTTCGCCGTCGCCAGTGCCTGCGCCACCTGCCCGGCGTGCTTCTGGTACGCCCCGGCGAAGGCGGCCCCGGCGGCCTCCCGGCCCAGAGCCTGGGCGTGCAGCTGGAAGTCGGCCTTCCACGCCGCCCCGGCGGTCTGGGTGAGCACGGTCGGGGCGATGTCCCGCAGCTGCTCGTAGCGGTCTCCGTCGCGGGTCTGGTTGGAGAGGATGAGGTCCGGCCGCAGGGCCCGGACGGTCGGCAGGTCGGGGGCGCCGGCCGGGCCGACCAGTCGGATCCCGGCCGTCCGGGAGGCGGGCCAGTACGCGGGGTAGCTGGTGTCGTGGCTCGGGAGCGCGGCGCCGACCGGGGTGATGCCGACGGTCAGCGAGGAGTCGAGCACGTCGGTGTCCAGCACGACCACCCGCATCGGCGCGCCCGGTACCACCACCGGGCCGGTGGCGGCGTTCACCGTCACCGGCGGTACCGGGGGCGGGGTGGGGGTCGGGGCCGAGGCCGGCTGGGTGCCGGTGGTGGGGCCGCCCGTGGCCGCCGGGGCCGGCTGCCGGGTGGTGCAGCCGGCGGCCGCCGCGAGCGCGCCCGCGCCGAGGCCGGTGAGGAGGGTGCGGCGGGAGATCCGGGGCATCGGCGGTCCTCTGGCGGCGGGGCGGAGCGGGCGAGGTCGGGGCGCCGTCGATTATGTCCGAAATGGGGCCTAAAGTGCCGTTAAGCGCCGGTGCCGTCCGGTGCGAGTGCCGCCCACGGGGCGCCCGGCACGACCAGCGGTGTGCCGGTCACCGGGTCCGGCACCACCACCGAGTCCAGTCCGAACACCTCCCGCACCAGCTCGGCCGTCACCACGTCCCCGGGCGCGCCCTGCGCCACCACCCGGCCGTCCCGCATCGCCACCAGGTGGTCCGCGTACCGGGCGGCCTGGTTGAGGTCGTGCAGCACCGCGACGACCGTCCGGCCGCGCTCGACGTTCAGCCGGCGGACCAGGTCCAGCACCTCGACCTGGTGCGCGATGTCCAGGTAGGTGGTCGGCTCGTCCAGCAGCAGGATGTCGGTGCCCTGGGCGAGCGCCATCGCGATCCAGGCGCGCTGGCGCTGGCCGCCGGACAGCTCGTCCATGCTCCGCTCGGCCAGCTCGGCGGTGGAGGTGCGCTCCAGCGCCTCCGCGACCGCCTCCTCGTCCTGCGGCGACCACTGCTGCCACCAGCTCTGGTGCGGCTGGCGGCCGCGCGCGACCAGGTCCGCCACCGAGATGCCCTCGGGGGCGGTCGGCGACTGCGGGAGCAGGCCGAGCCGCTGGGCGATCCGCTTGGTCGGGACCCGCGCCAGCTCCTCGCCGTCCAGCAGCACCGCGCCCCGGACCGGCTTCAGCAGCCGGCCGAGGGCCCGCAGCAGGGTCGACTTGCCGCACGCGTTCGGGCCGACGATCACCGTCACCCGCCCGTCCGGGACGGCCACGTCCAGGTCCTCGACGACCGTGCGCGCCTCGTAGGCCAGGGTGAGGCCCCGGGCCTCCATGCGGTGTTCGGACATCAGGAACCTCCACGACGGGATCGGATCAGCAGCCACATCAGGTACGGCGCGCCGACCATGCCGGTCACCACGCCGACCGGCAGCTCGGTCGGAGCCAGCAGGCGCCGGGCGATCAGGTCGGCGAGGACCACCACCAGCGCGCCGGTCAGAGCCGAGCAGAACAGCGGGACCTGCGCCGAGCGGGCCAGCCGCAGGGCGATCTGCGGGGCCATCAGCGCGACGAAGTCCACCGGCCCGGCGGCCCCGGCCGCGCACGAGGCCAGCACGATGCCCAGCAGCGCCATGCCGAGGCGGATCCGGTCCAGGCGCAGGCCGAGGCCGACGGCGGTGGCGTCGTCGAAGGAGATCGACCGCTGGGCCCGGGCGGCCCACAGGGCGACCGGCAGGGCGGCGAGCAGCACCCAGGCGAGCCAACCGGCGTGGTCGAAGCCGGCGCCGTTCAGGCTGCCGGTCATCCAGACCTTGGCGGCCTGGGCCTGGAAGCCGTCGCCCTTGGTGAGGAAGACGGAGGTGAGCGAGGACAGCGCGACGCTGATGCCGATGCCGATCAGCACGAAGCGCTGCGCGTGCAGGCCGCGCCGCCAGGCCAGCGCGTACACCAGCAGCCCGGCGACCAGGCCGCCGGCCACCGCCGCGTACGGGGCCTGGCCGGTCGAGCCGACCACGCCGTACGCCGTCAGGCCGACCACGGTCGCGGTGGCGCCCCAGGTCACGCCCACCACGTCGGGGCTGGCCAGTGGATTGCGGGCGACGGTCTGGACCAGCGCCCCGGCCAGCCCGAGCGCCAGGCCGACCAGCAGTCCGACCACCACCCGGGGCAGCCGGAACTCGCCGACCACCAGCTCGTGCGGACTCGGCTGCCCGAGCACCACCTTGACCACCTCGCCCGGCGCCACGGTGGACTCGCCCAGGCAGAGCGAGGCCACCACGGTCGCCGCCAGCGCCACCAGCAGCCCGACGGTGACGGCCACCGAACGCCGGTGCACCAGGAACGACGCCCGCCCGGCCCGGACGACGGAGTAGCCGCGCAGGGTCACGGACCGCGCGGCGGGGGCGGAGCCCATGCCGGGGACGGAGCTCATGCCGCCACCACCTTCCGGCGGCGCACCAGGGCCACCAGCACCGGGACGCCGACCAGCGCCGTCATCACGCCCGCCGGCACCTCGGACGGCGGGAACAGGACCCGGCCGAGGGTGTCGGCGAGCAGCAGCAGCGCCGGCCCGAGGACGGCGGAGAACGCGAGGATCCAGCGGTGGTCGGCGCCGGCCCCCGCGCGGGCCGCGTGCGGGACGGCGAGGCCGACGAAGGCGATCGGGCCGGCCGCGGCGACCGCCGAGCCGGTCAGCACCGTCGCGCCGAGCGCGCCGACCGCCCGGACCAGGCCGGTCTTCGCACCCAGCCCCTTCGCGGTGTCGTCGCCGAGCGCCAGCGCGTCCAGGCCGCGCGCCACCGCGACCACCAGCACGGTGCCGACGGCCAGGAACGGCAGCAGCTGCCAGGCCACGTCCGCGGTCCGCCCGGAGAGCGAGCCGACGTGCCAGAAGCGGAACTGGTCCATGGTGGCCGCGTCGGTGGTCAGCACCAGGGTGTTGAGCGAGGCGATGAAGGCGGACATCGCCGAGCCGGCCAGCGCCAGCTTGATCGGCGTGGCCCCGCCCCGGCCGCGCCCGGCGAGCCCGTACACCAGCACGGTGGCGATCACCGCGCCGGCGAAGCCGAACCAGACGTACCCGGTGAGGGTGGAGACGCCGAAGCCGGAGATGGCGACCACCACGCCGGCCGCCGCGCCCTGGGAGACGCCGAGGATGCCGGGGTCGGCGATCGGGTTGCGGGTCAGGCCCTGCATGACGGCCCCGGCCAGGCCGAGCGCCGCGCCGACGGCCAGTCCGACGACCGTGCGCGGCACCCGCAGCTCGCGGACCACGACGGCGTCCGCGGTGTCGCCGCCGTGCAGCAGGGCGTCGAGCGTGTCGCCGAACGGGATGGTCCGGCTGCCGACCGCCAGGCTCAGCAGCACCGCGGCGGCCAGCACGGCCAGCGCGGCGGCGAGCCACAGTATTCGGCGCCGGGGCGCGCGGTACGGCGCGCGGGGCGCCCCGGGCGGTGCGCTGGTGTCGGTCATGGGCCCTCTCCGCAGACAACTCAGGTAAACCTAAGTTCAGCCGTGAAGCCCGGGCAAATTGCCTCGTGGCCCGCGGTACCCGTTGGGTAGCCTGACGGCATGTCCGCGACCCCACCCGCTCCGCTCACGGTCGGCTTCGACCTCGACATGACGCTGCTGGACACCCGGCCGGGTATCCGCGCCACCTACCGGGCGCTGTCCGCCGAGACCGGCACGTTCATCGACGCCGACCTGGTGGTCACCCGGCTCGGTCCGCCGCTGCTGGACGAGATCCGCAACTGGTTCCCCGAGGCCGAGGCGCAACGGGCGGTCGACCGCTACCGCGAGCTCTACCGCGACCACGCCTTCGCCCCGACCGTGGCCCTGCCCGGCGCGTACGCCGCCGTCGAGGCGGTCCGCGCCCACGGCGGCCGGGTCGCGGTGATCACCGGCAAGTACGAGCCGAACGCCCGGCTCCACCTGGAGCACGCCGGGCTGGTCGCGGACACCGTGATCGGCGACCTGTGGGCGGAGACCAAGGGCGTGGCGCTGCGCGAGCACGGCGCGAGCGTCTACGTCGGCGACCACCTCGGCGACATCCGGGGCGCCCGGCACGCCGACGCCCTCGCGGTCTGCGTGCCCACCGGCCCGTACAGCGCGCAGGAACTGCGCGAGGCGGGCGCGGACGTGGTGCTGGCCGACCTCACCGCCTTCCCCGACTGGCTCGCCGGGCACCTCGCCGAGCGCGGCTAGGCGAGCGCGGCTGGGCGAGCGCGGCTGGGCGAGGCCGGACCGCACGGGCCGGCGCCGCGCCGGCGGATCAGGAGCCGACGGGCCCGGTCCGGCGGCGCTGGGCCCGGGCGTTCCTCAGCAACCCGGTCAGCGCGGCCAGGAAGCCGGCCGGCATCAGCATGCTCAGCCAGTACGCGGCCGTCGGCAGCGGCGTCAGGTGCAGGAACAGCGGGACGAAGGTGACCAGGGTGGCGAGCGCACCGAGGCCGAAGACGATCGCCCCGGCCCTGACGTACACGTCGCCGGGGTCGGCGCTCTGGCTGCTCACGTCTGCTCACTCCTACGGGCCGGTCGGGACTGCCACCAGTCTGGCAGAGCGGCCGCCGGGCGGGCCCACCGGAGCGGGCCGGTCACGTTGCGCAGTTTTCCGGCAGCTGAACGTTTTGATCCCTGCTGAGCGGGGGTATGCACGGGATGCCGAGGGGCGCTGCAGGTGTGCCCCGCGTCCTCAGACCCGGGGGTGTGAGCCGATGGAATGCGCGGAGCCGCGCCCCGGCCGTGCCGTTTCCGGGTTGCCCGTGACCGCGAGATCCCGTTCCCGCCGCCCCGACCGGGCCTCGGAACGCGGATCCCTCGCGGAACGCGGATGAGGCAGTGACGGACGGTTAGTCTGCTCCTGACCGCGTGCCGACCATGAGCGCCCACGGGCTCGGAGTCGAGGTCGGCCGCTTTTCCCACCACCCAGTGATCCCCGGCCAGGGCCGGGATCCCTCACACCCATTCGAGGACTGTTCGAGATGCCCACCGGCCAGGTCAAGTGGTTCAACGAGACGAAGGGCTTCGGCTTCCTGTCGCGCGACGACGGCGGCGACGTCTTCGTCCACACCAAGGCGCTGCCCGACGGTGTCACGTCGCTGAAGCCGGGTCAGCGGGTCGAGTTCGGCGTGGTCGCCGGCCACCGCGGGGACCAGGCGATGGCCGTGCAGCTGCTGGACGCGCTGCCCTCGGTGGCCGCCGCCCAGCGCCGGAGCGCCGACGACATGGCGCCGATCGTCCAGGACCTCATCACCACGCTGGACGCGGTGCTGCCCGGCCTCCAGCGCGGGCGCTACCCCGCCAAGCCGACCGGCCAGAAGCTGGCCGGCCTGCTGCGCGCGGTGGCCGACCAGTTCGACGTCTGACCGCCCTCGGGCGGACGGGAGGCAGCGCCTAGAACGCGAGCGCACCCGGGTCGAGCGGGGGCACCAGCCCCTCCGCGGCGGCCCGGGTGAGCAGCGCGCGGACGGCCGCGTAGCCCTCCTCGCCGAGGTCCTCGGAGAACTCGGTGACGTACAGCCCGATGTGCTGCTCGGCGACGTCCAGGTCCATCTCCTGGGCGTGCGCCAGCACGTACGCGCGGCTCGCCGCCGGGTCCGCCCAGGCCTGCCGGACGGAGGCGCGGATCGCGTCGGCGATCTCCCGCAGCCGCTCCGCGCCGAGCGAGCGCCGGGCGACGATCGCGCCCAGCGGGATCGGCAGGCCGGTCTCCCGCTCCCAGGCCTCGCCCATGTCGGCCAGGCTGTGCAGGCCGTACTGCTGGTACGTGAAGCGGGCCTCGTGGATCACCAGGCCGGCGTCCACCCGGCCGTCCCGGACGGCGGGCATGATCTCGTGGAACGGCAGGACGACGATCTCGCCGAAGCCGCCCGGCACCGCCGTCGCCGCCCAGAGCCGGAACAGCAGGTAGGCGGTGGAGCGCTCGGAGGGCACCGCGACGGTCTTCCCGGCGAGGTCGGCGGGGGAGTCCACGCCGGGCCGGGTGAGCACCAGCGGGCCGCAGCCGCGGCCCAGCGCGCCGCCGCAGGGCAGCAGGGCGTACTCCTCCAGGACCCAGGGCAGCGCGCCGTAGCTGATCTTCAGCACGTCCAGCTCGCCGCGTTCGGCCTGCCCGTTGGTGATGTCGATGTCGGCGAAGGTCACCTCGGGCGCGTCGGCCCCGGGCACCAGGCCGTGGGCCCAGGCGTGGAAGACGAAGGTGTCGTTCGGGCAGGGCGAGTACGCGATGCTCAGCCGTTCAGCCACGGCCGGCCTCCTCAGTCGGTTCGTGCCGCGCGGCCGGTTCCGGTGCCCGCCGTGCGGCCAGTTCGTGGACGGGCAGCGCGGCGAAGGCCCGTTCCAGGGCGGCCAGTGCCTCGCCGATCCGCCAGGCGGCCCGGTCGCGCGGGCCCACCGGGTTGGACACGGTGCGCAGCTCGAGGGCCGGCACGCCGTACCGGGCGGCGGCCTCGGCCACGCCGAAGCCCTCCATCGCCTCGGCCGCGGCGCCGGGGTGGCGGGCGGCCAGCTCGGCGGCCCGCTCGGCGCTGCCGGTGACGGTGGAGACGGTCAGCACCGGGCCGACGGTCAGGCCGGGGCCGGCCAGCGCCCGCGCGGCCAGTGCCACGGCGGCGGGCGGCGGGGTGTGCCGGACGGTGCCGAAGCCCAGCTCGGCGACGTCGGCGAAGCCCTCGGGGGTCTCGGCGCCGAGGTCCGCGGCCACGATCGCGTCGGCCAGCACGGTGCCGCCGACCGGGGCGAGCGGGGCGAAACCGCCGGCGATCCCGGCCGAGACGGCCAGCGCGTACGGGTGGGCCGCCAGCGCGGCGGAGGCGGCGGCCGCGGCGGCGGCCGGGCCGACCCCGGCGGCGAAGCGGTGGGCGGCAACGGTGGCGAGCACGGCGGCGAGCATC
>NZ_JBEZUT010000262.1:0-12708 GCF_040636595.1 Kitasatospora sp. NPDC036755 | reverse complement strand
CGAGGGCGTCGACGACGACGGCGACGGGTCGGCAGGGGAGGTGGCGGATCCACCGCGGTTGTGCGGTCCGCCCTCCAGGGTGACCACCGCCTGGGCCCCAAGGGCAACGCCTCCTTCAACGTCGCCTGGAGCGCCGCCAAGCCCGCCAACGCGGACAGCTCGAACCAGATGCTCGGCGTCTGGGGCACCGACAAGCTCGCCGTGCGCGTCGACAGCTCCGGCATCAGGGCCTACAACCTGACCGACGGCAAGGAGGCCTGGACGATCCCCGTCCCGGCCGGCAGCAAGGAGCTGTGCACCGCCTCCTACGGCGCCAACTCCAAGGGTGTCGCCGCCGTCTCCTTCAACACCGGTGACAGCGACTGCTCCACCGTCGGCGCCGTCGACCTCGCCCAGGGCAAGCTGCTCTGGAGCGTCAAGGTCTCGGCCGACCGGATGTCCTCGCCGACCCTCAGCGTCACCGAGAACGTGGTCGCCGTCGGCGGCAACGCGGTCGGCGCCCTGAGCATCGCCAGCGGCCAGCCGGCCTGGCAGTACCAGCCGCGCGACAAGGACTGCGTCCTGCGCGCCAAGGCGGCCGGTGCCCAGATCGCCGTCAGCGACCGCTGCTACGGCACCAGCGGCCCGAAGTCGCAGCTGGTCATCGTCAACGCCGAGACCGGCAAGGCGGCCAGCACCCCGATCACCCTCGCCGGGAACATCGAGGAGGTCGACTCGGTCGTCCAGGACAAGCCGCTGGTGCTGCTGATGTCCAACGGCCCGCAGGGCGACTACATCCTGCCGTTCGACAAGGACAACAAGCCGGGCAACCAGATGTCCGTCAAGGAGCCCGGCTCGGACAGCCTGCGGCTCTCCGGCCAGGACGAGGCCGTCACCCGCAACGTGGTCAGCGGCACCACCCTGTACGTCCAGGTCAGCGGCACCAAGTCGGGCATCAACGCCTACGACCTGAACACCGGCAAGCGGCTGTGGTCGGCCAACTCCGGCTCGGCCGGCAACGACATGCGCCTGGTCGCCGGGACCGACAAGGACGGCAAGGTCCGCGCGGTCGTCGACCAGGGCTACAACAAGCCGGCCCGGCTGGTGACGATCTCCCCGACCGACGGCTCGCTGACCGACCTCGGCACCATGGCCATGCCGAGCAGCATGAACATCGGCAGCAGCACCTCCGAGTACCTGATCTCGGACGACGGCGCCGCCGTCTACGCCTTCCGCCGCTACAGCGCCACCGACGGTCCGCTGACCAAGTGGAAGAAGTGACGCCACCGGCGTGACCACGTCGCGACCCGCACGGGCGGGGCGGGAACGGGCTGACCGCCCGGGCCCGCCCCGCCCGTGATCTTTCGGCCGCCCCGTGCGTTGGACGTGCGAGGATTCGGACCATCAGTCTGACAAAGGAGTGCAACGAGTGCCCGGCACAAACCTGACCCGTGAGGAGGCCCGCACCCGGGCCGACCTCCTCCACGTGGACGCGTACGACATCGAGCTCGACCTCGGTTCGGCCCGCGAGGGCGGCACCTTCCGGTCCACCACCGTGGTCCGGTTCACCGCCACCACCCCCGGCGCGGAGACCTTCATCGACCTCGTCGCCCCGAGCGTCGAGGAGATCACCCTCAACGGCGTGCGGCTGGACCCGGCGAGCTTCGCCGACAGCCGCATCCCGCTGCCGGGCCTCGCGGCCGAGAACGAGCTGCGGGTCGTCGCGAACTGCGAGTACACCAACACCGGTGAGGGCCTGCACCGGTTCGTCGACCCGGTCGACGGCGAGACCTACCTGTACACCCAGTTCGAGGTGCCGGACGCCCGCCGGGTCTTCGCCAACTTCGAGCAGCCCGACCTGAAGGCCGCGTTCGCGTTCACCGTGACCGCGCCGGCGGGCTGGGTCGTGGTCTCCAACTCGCCGACCCCGGAGCCGACCGGCGACGGCGACACCCGGGTCTGGACGTTCGAGCCCACCGGCCGGATCTCCAGCTACATCACCGCGCTCGTCGCGGGCCCGTACGTCGGGGTCTTCGACACCTACGAGAACGGCGAGCAGAAGGTGCCGCTGGGCGTCTACTGCCGGCCCTCGCTGCGCGAGTTCCTGGACCCGGAGGCCGTCTTCGAGGTCACCAAGCAGGGCTTCGACTACTTCCAGGAGAAGTTCGACTTCCCCTACCCGTTCGCCAAGTACGACCAGCTCTTCGTCCCGGAGTTCAACGCCGGCGCGATGGAGAACGCGGGCGCCGTCACCCTGCGCGACCAGTACGTGTTCCGCTCCAAGGTCACCGACGCCGCGTACGAGGCCCGCGCGGCGACGATCCTGCACGAGCTCGCCCACATGTGGTTCGGCGACCTCGTCACCATGGAGTGGTGGAACGACCTCTGGCTCAACGAGTCCTTCGCGACCTACGCCGAGGCGGTCTGCCAGGCCGAGGCCCCCGGCTCCAAGTGGCCGCACTCCTGGACCACCTTCGCCAACCAGATGAAGACCTGGGCGTACCGGCAGGACCAGCTGCCGTCCACCCACCCGATCATGGCGGACATCAACGACCTGGAGGACGTCCAGGTCAACTTCGACGGCATCACCTACGCCAAGGGCGCCTCGGTGCTCAAGCAGCTGGTGGCGTACGTCGGCCAGGACGCCTTCTTCCAGGGCGTGCAGGCGTACTTCAAGCGCCACGCCTGGGGCAACACCCGGCTCAGCGACCTGCTCGGCGCCCTGGAGGAGGCCAGCGGCCGCGACCTCAAGGCCTGGTCCAAGGCCTGGCTGGAGACCGCCGGCATCAACGTGCTGCGGCCCGCCGTCACCGTCAACACCGACGGTGAGATCGAGTCCTTCGCCGTCCTCCAGGAGGCCCCGGCGCTGCCCGCCGGCGCCAAGGGCGAGGCCGTGCTGCGGCCGCACCGCATCGCGATCGGCCTGTACGAGCTGAACGGCGACGCGCTGGTGCGTACCGACCGGATCGAGCTGGACGTCGACGGCCCGCGCACCGAGGTGCCCGAGCTGGTCGGCCGGCACCGCCCGGCCGTCGTGCTGCTGAACGACGACGACCTCTCGTACGCCAAGATCCGGCTGGACGAGGACTCGATGGCCGTCGTCACCGAGCACCTCGGCGGCTTCACCGACTCGCTCCCCCGCGCGCTGTGCTGGGCCTCCGCCTGGGACATGACCCGCGACGGCGAGCTGGCCGCCCGCGACTACCTGGCGCTGGCGCTGTCCGGCATCGGCCGCGAGAGCGACATCGGCGTGGTGCAGTCCGTGCACCGCCAGGTCAAGCTCGCCCTCGACGCCTACACCGACCCGCAGTGGCGCGAGGAGGGCCTCGGCCGCTGGGCCGCCGCCGCGGAGGAGCACCTGCGCGCCGCCGAGCCCGGCAGCGACCACCAGCTGGCCTGGGCCCGCGCCCTCGCCTCGGTCGCCCGCACGGACGGTCAGCTGGACCTGCTCGCCGGGCTGCTGGACGGCTCGGTCGAGATCAAGGGCCTCGCCGTCGACACCGAGCTGCGCTGGACCCTGCTGGTGCGCCTCGCCGCCACCGGCCGGGCCGACGAGGCGCTCATCGCCGCCGAGCTGGAGCGGGACAACACCGCGGCCGGCCAGGAGCACGCGGCCACCTGCCGCGCCGCCCGGCCGACCGCCGAGGCCAAGGCGGAGGCCTGGGCGTCGGTGGTGGAGTCCGACAAGCTGACGAACTATGTGCAGGAGGCCGTCATCGCCGGCTTCCAGCAGTCCGACCAGCGCGAGCTGATCGCCCCCTACGCGGCCAAGTACTTCGCCGCGGTGAAGGGCGTCTGGGAGACCCGCAGCCACGAGATCTCGCAGCAGATCATCGTCGGGCTGTACCCGGCCCTGGAGGTGACGGCCTCGACCCTGGAGGCCACCGACGCGTGGCTGGCCTCGGCCGAGCCGGCCCCGGCGCTGCGGCGCCAGGTCGTCGAGGCGCGGGCGGGCGTCGAGCGCGCGCTCAAGGCCCAGGCCGTCGACCGTGCGGCGGGGGCCCGCTGACGGTGCGGTGACAAGCCCGAAGGGGCGCCGGACGGGTCGTCCGGCGCCCCTTCGGGGTTCGTGCGGGTCCTGGGTGGACGGGTGCGTCCTCGGGGGACGCGTGCATCGCGGCGGACGCGTGCGTCCCGGGCGGACGCGGCGGTCGCCTCCGCGCCCTGCGCCCTGCGCCCTGCGCCCTGCGCCCTGCGCTCTGCGCTCTGCGTGAAGCTACTTCTTCTTGCCCTTGCCGTACGGCAGGCCGGCCAGCCCGGCGATCACCGCGAAGGCGACGAGCGGGAGGAACACGAACAGGCCGAGGGTCTCGCCGACGCTCAGGCCGGAACCGGGGTCGTCACCGTCGTCCCTGGTGAAGGCCATGGCGGGCGACGACAGCAGCATCATCAGCGTGACCGTTGCGCAAACCGCGCCGGCTCGCAAAGCGTTCCTCTTGTCCACGTTTCCAACTTACTCGCTGCTTATGGGAGGGCGCGCGTCGGGGTCCGCCTGACGGGGCGGGGCGCTCGCGGTGGGGCGGGCGCGGGCGTACGAGCGGGGACAGGAGCGGGCGCGGGCGTGCCTGACGGGGCGTGTGCGCCGGAGCGTGCCTAACGGGCGGGGGCGGGTTTCCACCGCCCCGCGCCCGGTCGGGCGGGCGGGCGGGCGGGCGGACCGGTGGGCCGGCGGGCCGGCGGTCCAGCGGGCCAGCGGCCAGCGGTCTGCGGTCTGCGGTCAGCCCGGGTGGGGCCGGGAGCCGGGCGGGGCGAGGAGGTGGGCGAGCAGGCCGGCCGCGGGGGTGGCGGCGAGGCGGTCGAGGGTGACCGGGTCGCCGGCGCCGTCGGCGAGCGGCAGGCGCCAGTTCGGGTACTGGTCCCAGGTGCCGGGCAGGTTCTGCGGCCGCGGGTCGCCCACCAGGTCCGGCAGCCAGACCCCGACCAGCTCCGCCGGGGTGGCCCGCAGGAAGCGGTACAGCACCGGCATCGTCAGCGGCTCGCCCTCCGCCAGCAGCCCGAGCCGGCCCAGCTCGGCCCGCCAGTCCGCCAGCTCCGCCGCCGCCTGCGCCTGTTCCTCCCCCAGCGGCCGGGCCAGCAGACCCAGCCGGTGCCGCAGCTCGACGTGCTCGCCGGACAGCCGCGCCGCGGTGCTGGGCAGGTCATGGGTGGTGAGGGTGGCCAGGCAGCCCGGCCGCCAGCGGTGCGGGCCCAGGATCGCGCCGTCGGACTGCCAGTCCCGCTCGAACCAGAGCACCGAGGTGCCGAGCACCCCGCGCTCCGCCAGCTCCTCCCGCACGCCCGGCTCCACCGTGCCGAGGTCCTCGCCGATCACCGGCGTCCCCGCCCGGTGCGCCTCCAGCGCCAGCACGCCGAGCATCGCCTCCGCGTCGTAGCGCACGTACGCGCCCTCGGTCGGCGGGTGGCCCTTCGGCACCCACCAGAGCCGGAACAGGCCCATCACGTGGTCGATCCGCACCGCCCCCGCGTGCCGGGCGGCGGCCCGCAGCAGCTCCGCGTACGGGGCGTAGCCGGCCTCGGCGAGCGTGTCCGGGCGCCAGGGCGGCAGGCCCCAGTCCTGGCCGTGGGCGTTGAAGGCGTCCGGCGGGGCGCCGACCGAGATGCCGTCGGCCAGCACGTCCTGCAGCGCCCAGGCGTCCGCGCCGTCCGGGTGGACGCCGACGGCCAGGTCGTGGATCAGGCCGACCGGCATGCCGGCCTCGCGGGCAGCCCGCTGGGCGTGGGCGAGCTGCTGGTCGACCTGCCAGGCGAGCCACAGGTGGAACTCGACCCGCTCCTCCAGCTCCTTGGCGGCGCGCTCGACCTGTGGGCCGTCCGGGTGACGAAGGCCCTTCGGCCAGTGGTGCCGGTCCGGGCCGTGCTCCTCTGCCAGCGCGTTCCACAGGGCGTTCCGGCGCAGCCACTCGCCCTCGCGCCGCAGGAACGCCTCGTACTCGGCCTGGCGGCCGGGGCCGCGCGGCACCCCGTGCAGCAGCTCCAGGGCCTCGCGCTTGAGCTGCCGGACGGCGTCCCGGTCGATCAGCGCGTCGTGGCCGAGCACCTCGTCGCGCAGCCGGGCGGCCCGGCGGGTCAGCTCCTCGGCCTGGTCACGCCGGTCGCCGTCCAGGTACGCGTACTCGGGGACGGCCTCGATCCGCAGGTGCACCGGGTCGGCGAAGCGGCGCGAGGACGGGCGGTACGGGGACGGGTCGGAGGGGGCGCCGGGCAGCGCCTGGTGCAGCGGGTTGATCTGCACGAAGCCCGCGCCCAGGCCGGCCCCCGCCCAGCGGGCCAGCTCGACCAGGTCGCCGAGGTCGCCCATGCCCCAGGAGCGCTCGGACAGCACCGAGTACAGCTGGGCGAGGAAGCCCCAGCTGCGGCCGGGCAGCTGCGGCAGCCGCTCGGGCGCGACCACCAGCGCGGCCCGCGCGGTCCTCGTACCGGCTTCCGCCGTCAGCACGTGGCGCCCCAGCGGGAGGTCCCCCGGCAGCCAGTGCGAGTGGCCCCGCGGCAGCTCCCAGCCGCCCCCGTCCTCCAGCTCCACCCGCAGCCGGGCGTCCGCCGGCACGTCCAGCGCGGTGCGCCGCCCCTGCCGCACCACCACGCACGGCGGCAGCAACCGGGCCCGCTGCTCGGCCCGGTGACGCTCCAGCGCCTCCCGCACCTCCTGCGGCGACCCGGCCGCCACCCCCATCGCCGCCAGCACCGCCACCAGCGTCCGCGCCCCCACCGCCTGCCCGCCCGGCCCCGGGTACCGGGTGTCCACCCCGTACGCCTGCGCCAGCGCCACCAGTTCGGCGGGCGGCGGCGGGGCATCCTGCGCCGGCACCTGCTCGGCTCCGTCACTGTCGTGGTAAGCGGCCACTCGCGGCTCCTGCGATGTCTCGGCAACGCCCGGTCGGGACAGCCACAGTCCTACCCGCGTGACACCACGATCACCCAGCGCGACACGTCGGCGCCGGTGCGGGAACGGCGGAGGGCCCGCCTCCGCCGGGTGGTGGCGGGGGCGGGCCCTCGGGGGTGGGAGCGGGTCAGCAGAGTTTCAGGGCGTTGGCGCGGAACTTGTCGGCCTTCTGCCGGGTCGTGCCGCCGCCCTTCTTGTAGGTGAGGACCTCGTCGTCCTTCAGCTTCTCCAGGTCGGCGAGCGTGAAGCCGACGACGGCGTCGGTGGTGCGGGAGGTCGAGACGACCGACACCCGGTAGGCCGCTCCGGGCTCCAGCGCGGTGAGGTCGTCGTGCTCGGTCTTCCAGCCGGGGGGCGTGGTGAAGAGCGGGTACCGCTCCATCGTGGCTTCGGCCCCCTCCGAGGAGACGGACCATCCGGTGTTCACGTCGCGGGCCCTGTCGCGGACCGACACGAACAGCACCGTGCCGTCCGGGCAGAGCGGGACGACGACGGCGTAGCCCGTGCCGTCCCGTTGGACGGCCGCCGTCGGCTCGGGGGCCGGCGAGCACCCGGCTGCCGTCAGGAGGACGGCGGCGACGGCCGGGAGCAGCAGGCGGCGTCGGAGCGGCGGGTGGCGGTGGATCAGCACGAGAACCTACCGTACTGGTCGACCCTGAACCGGCAGGTGGCGAGCTTCTCGAAGGGGTCGGTCGCCTTCTTCCCCATGTTCTCGAAGAAGTTCTTGACGTCCGACCTCAACCAGTACCAGGTCATCTTCGGATAGGCGCCCTTGTCGGTGGGCGCTTCGTCCTTGACTCCGGCGTTGAGGTATCCGCCCCAGTAGAGGTTGGCCCCCATCTCGAAGGAGTTGAGCCGGGCCGCGTCCCCGGACTTCGCGTACGACTTGGCGACCTCCGCGGAGTAGTCCTTCAGGAAGTCCCTGGCGTCGCGGTAGCCGGCCCACTGGCCGGAGTGGACGGCCTCGTGTGCGAGGAGGTTGCGTCCGAACTTGGCGGAGTAGCCGTCACCGTGGGCCGCGTCGAGGGCCCGGTTGGTCCGGGGCTCCCCGTTCTCCAGGACGTCGTCGAGGTCGTCGTACCCCTTGGGGTAGAACAGCACGTCGCCGATGGTCATCGGCTGGTCCCCGCCGGGCGAGAAGTCGTAGCAGACGACCTGGAGCTGCTTGCGCTCGCAGCCGCTGCTGAAAGCGGCGAAGCCCTGCGCCATGAGGTTGGAGCCGTTGAGGTTGTTCGAGAGGTGGAAGGGGTTCTTGAGCAGGAAGTCCGAGGGCTTCTGGCTCGCCCTGGGGATGATGGTCGCCTTCGGGCGGGGTTCCACGTCACGGCACCACTTGACCCCGCACGGGCCCTCCTTGGCGGCGCCGCCGTTGCCGTTGCTCGCCGTGGTGGAGGAGCCGGTCTGGGCGCGGACGCCCTCCCAGTACTCGCGCGTCGCGGTGCCCTGGGCGCAGGCCAGGGTGGCGCAGAAGCCGGCCGGCGGGTAGGTGGTGGAGTTGGACACCGGCGGGTACCAGGGGTCCTCGGGGCCGCCGGGGCGTTCGCCGGTGGGGTCGGAGAGGGGGCGACCGCCCCCGGCACCCGGCCGATGCTCTGGCCCTGCTCGGCCAACCCGAACCAGCGCTGGCTGCTCAACCCCGAGAAGGCCTGAGCCCTCTCGCCGGCGGCCGCGGTGAACCGGCGCTGACCTGCGCCGACAGCGGCCCGGGCGCCGCTGTCCGGTACCCTCCGGACGGCGGCGCCCTCCGTTTTCCGGGCTGGTCCGGCACTGGCCCGGCGCTCGGTCGGGCGCCGGTCCGACATCCGATCGAATCCGGCAAAACGGTCATAGCAGTCGACGGCGTTGACACCGCATCGGCCAGCTGGTGGGGTTGCCGGAGTTGTGGTTCCGGCCTGGCGAGGAGGCTCCTGTGCAAGCCCGTGTGTCCGTTGCGGCCGGGCGGCGGCTCAGGTCGCAACTGGAGCAGAGTCCGGCGTTGCGGGAGGTGCTCCAGCACCCGGCGGCGGAGGCGGCGCGGCGGGCCACGGCGCGGACGTGCCGTCAACTGGCGCCGCGGGCCACCGACCGGCTGATCGCCGACCTCAAGGGCACCGAGCCGCTGCTGGCCTCGGTGCGCGACGAGCGGGCGGAGCGGACCGAACTGACGGAGCGGGCAGAACGGGCCGCGGGACGGCCCGGACGGCGGGCGCTGCAGATCGCCGCCGGCGTCGCGGCCGCGGCGGTGGTCGGCGGCCTGCTGGCCGGCTCGCTGCCGTCGGCGGCGTACGCGGCGGTCTCGGCCACCTCGACGGCCTCGAACGTGGTGAGCACCGCTCCGCAGACGCCGCTGGGCAGCGTGACCGACCCCAGGGTGTTCCCCAGGCCCCAGCAGCAGACCGTGGCGGGCAAGCCCGTCGCGGTGCCCTCCGCCGTGACGCTGGTGCCCGCCGCCAAGGTGGACCAGGGCGCGGTGGGGGCCGTCCGGGAGGTGCTGGAGGTCGCCGGGGCGACCGAGGTGACGCCGCAGCCGGACGGCGGGACGCCGGCCGCCGGCGCGCTGGTGGTGTACGTCGGCGGGCCCGCCGAGGGCGCCGGCACCGAGGTCGGCCGGGTGCTGCGGCAGCTGGCCGCCGCGGCGGGCGGCAAGGAGGACGCCGCGCCCTCGACCGCGGGGATGCCCGTCGGCGGCTACGTGCTGTCGGCCGGTCAGCTCCCCGCCCAGGGCGGCGGGACGTACGGCGCCCTGGTGCTGTCCGGCGTGGACGCCACCGGCACCTTCTACGCCGCGCAGAGCCTGCGTCAGCTGCTCGCCGCCGTCCCGGCCGGGCAGGGGCAGGCGCCGGGGGCGGCCGGGCTCGGCCTGCCCGGGATCACCCTGCGGGACTGGCCCACCGGTGCACCGGTGCGCGGCACCGCGGAGGGCTTCTACGGCACCCCGTGGACCGCGCAGCAGCGGCTGGAGCAGGTCGACTTCCTGGGCCGCTCCAAGCAGAACTTCTACCTCTACGCCCCCGGCGACGACCCGTACCGGCTGTCCCGCTGGCGCACCGCCTACCCCGAGGCCCAGGCCGAGGAACTGCGCGAACTGGGCTTCCGGGCACGGCAGAACCACGTGACGCTCGGCTACGCGATCGACCCGGGGCAGTCCCTCTGCTTCAGCTCCGGCAAGGACGTGGACGCGCTGGTGAACAAGCTGGACGGGCTGCGCAAGCTCGGCTTCACCGCCTTCCAGCTGCAGTTCCTGGACGTCAGCTACGACGAGTGGCACTGCGGCGACGACCGCGACGAGTACGGCACCGGGCCCGCCGCGGCCGCCAAGGCCCAGGCCGCGCTGGTGAAGAAGGTGCAGGACCGGCTGATCGCGAAGAACCCGGGCCTGGCGCCGCTGTCCGTCGTCCCCACCGAGTACCACCAGCAGGGCGCCACGCCGTACCGCAAGGCGCTCGCGGCGGCGCTGCCGGAGGGCGTCCAGGTGGCCTGGAGCGGGGCCGGGGTGATCCCGGAGAAGATCACCGGCGCCCAGGCCTCGGACACCGCCGGGCTGTACGGGCACCCGCTGCTCACCATGGACAACTACCCGGTCAACGACGCCACCCCGGACCGGCTCTTCCTCGGCGCCTACACCGGGCGCGACCCGGAGGTGGCCACCCGCTCGGCGGCCCTGCTGACCGGCGCGATGCAGCAGCCGGTGGCGTCCCGGATCGCCCTCTCCACGGCCGGCGACTTCGCCTGGAACCCGGCCGGTTACAAGCCGGAGGAGTCCTGGCAGGCCGCCGTGCGCTCGCTCGCCGGGCCCACCGGCGCCGCCCCGACGCCGGCCGGCACGGCGCTGTCCGCGGTCACCGCGCTGGCCGGCAACAGCACCTCCTCGCCGCTGTCCGCGCAGGAGTCCGGCTACCTGACGCCGGTGCTGGGCCGGTTCTGGGCCGCCGCCGAGCCCACCTCCGGCGCCACCCCCGACCTCGCGAAGCTGATCGAGGCCGCCGCCCCGCTGCGGGACGCCTTCGCCACCATGGCGACCGCCCAGCAGACCCTGGCCGGCACCCCGGCCACCGCCCAGCTGGCCGGCGAGGCCGCGCCCTGGCTGGGCCCGCTGCGCGACTACGGGCTGGCCGGGCAGGCCGCCCTCGACATGCTGCTGGCGCAGCACGGCGGCGACGGCACCGCGGCCTGGAAGGCCCGGGTCGAGCTCAACCGGCTGCGCGAGCAGCTGGACCGGGCCCCGGCCACCGTCGGCGCCGGGGTGCTCGGCGCGTTCCTCGACCGGGCCGTGCGCGCCGCCGACAACTGGGCGGGCGTGGGCGGCGGCGGCGTCGCCCCGACCACCACCATGGGCACCGCGCAGGACCACCTGCCCGCGCTGATGACCGACGGCGTGGCCGACACCTTCTACTGGAGCTCCGCTCCCCCGCAGCCCGGCGACTCCGTCGGCCTGGACCTCGGCGCGGGCCGGCCGGTCAGCGGCGTGACCGTGCTGATGGGCGGCTGGGGCAACGGCCCCGACGCCCGGACGGCGCTGGACGACTACATCCGCGACGGCGTGCTGGAGTACTCCACCGGCGAGGGCGGCTGGAAGCAGCTCGCCGTGGTGAAGAACCAGAAGACCGTCAGCGCCCAGCTCCCGCCGGGCACCGTGGTGCGGGCGGTGCGGCTGCGTGCCACCGCCGCCCAGAAGACCGCCGTCGCGGTGCGCGAGTTCACCGTCACCGCCCCGGACGACTCCCCGGCCAGTGTCAGCGGCGGTCCTGACGCGGCGCCCGGCTCCTCCGCCGCCGCCGTGCTGGACGGCAACCCGGACACCGCGTACCGGGCCGCCAAGGCGCCGACCGCGATGGACGCCCCGCTCGTCGTCGAGCTCGGCGCGGCCCGCCCGCTGGACCGGCTCACCGTGCTGACCGACCCGGCCGTGCGCGCCACCGCCACCCTCGCGGTGCGCCGGGCCGACGGCACGTGGGCCGACATCGGCACCGTGCAGCCCGGCTACAACGAGCTGCCGGCCGGCGGTCAGGCCGCCGACGCGTTCCGGCTGACCTGGAAGCCCGGCGGCGACCCTCCGGTGGTCAACCAGGTGATCCCGTGGTACGCGGACGCCCCGGCGGCCCGGCTCAGCCTCTCCGACCCGGCCCTGGACGTCGTCACCGGCGCCTCCGCGCCGGTCACCACCCAGGCCACCGTGGAGGCCGGCCGCCCCGAGGGCACCACCGGCGAGCTGCGCACCGAGGTACCGGCCGCCGCCAAGGGCCTGACCGTCACCCCGGCCGGGCCGGTGAGCGTGCCGCGCGGCGGCCGGGTGGGCGTGCCGCTGCTGATCAGCGCCGCCGCGGAGACGCCGTCCGGGACGTACCGGGTGCCGGTGCAGTTCGTGGCCGGCGGCACCACCGTCCGGCAGGTGCTCCAGGTGCACGTGGTGCCCCCCACCGGCGGCCCGGACCTGGCGGTCGGCGCGAAGGCCACCTCCTCGGGCGACGAGACCGCGAACTTCCCGGCCTCGGCCGTCACCGACGGCGATCCGAAGACCCGCTGGTCCTCACCGGCCAAGGACGACGCCTGGGTGCGGCTGGAGCTGCCGCAGGCGACCAGGCTGGGCGCGGCGGTGCTGCACTGGCAGGCCGCGTACGCCGCCTCGTACCGGATCCAGGTCTCCTCGGACGGGAACAGCTGGACCGACGCGGCGACGGTGGACAACGGCAAGGGCGGCGACGAGACGGTCCGCTTTGACGCGTCCGGGGTCCGCTACCTGCGGGTCCAGGGCGTGGCGCGGGCGACCAAGTACGGCTACTCGCTGTGGGGCGTCGAGCTGTACGCGGTGACCCCGCCGGCCGCGCCGCAGCCGCCGGCCGGCCAGCCCTCGCAGCCCGCCCAGCCCGGCG
>NZ_JBEZUT010000261.1:0-12796 GCF_040636595.1 Kitasatospora sp. NPDC036755 | reverse complement strand
GCACCCGGACGCCGTCCGGGTACCGACAGGACTCCAGGAACCGGCCTGGTGGCGGCGACCTTGGTCGTGGTCGTCCGCCGCGCCCGGCGCTGGGCGGTACCGGTGCGCGGGCCGTATCCGACCAGCACCTCGCGGCGCTCGGGCTCGGCCTCCTCGGCGGGGGCGACCGGAGCCTGGGCCTCGGCGGGGGCGGCCGGAGCCGCGGCCCCCGCCTCCCCGGCGACCGCGACCGAGATGATCACGGTGCCGACGTCGACCGTCGCGCCCTCGGGGAAGTGCAGCTCCTCGACCACCCCGTTGAACGGGATGGGCAGCTCCACCGCCGCCTTGGCGGTCTCCACCTCGCAGACGACCTGCCCGTCGGTGACGGTGTCACCGGGCTTGACGTACCAGCTGAGGATCTCGGCCTCGGTGAGGCCCTCGCCCACATCGGGCATCTTGAACTCGCGGAGCGAGCGAACTTCGGTGGTCATCTACGCTCCCCTGGATCAGTACGCGAGTGCGCGGTCGACGGCGTCGAGCACGCGGTCCAGGTCGGGGAGGAAGGCCTCCTCGACCCGGGACGGCGGGTACGGGGCGTGGTAGCCGCCGACCCGCAGGACCGGTGCCTCCAGGTGGTAGAAGCACTTCTCGGTGAGCCGGGCGGCCAGTTCGGCGCCCATGCCCAGGAAGACCGGTGCCTCGTGCACCACGACGGCCCGACCGGTGCGCTTGACCGACTCCTCCAGGGCGGCGAAGTCCACCGGGGAGAGCGAGCGCAGGTCGACGACCTCCAGCCGGCGGCCGTCCTCCTCGGCGGCTGCGGCGGCCTCCAGGCAGACCTTGACCATCGGGCCGTACGCGATCAGCGTCGCGTCGGTGCCGGGCCGGACGATCCTCGCGTCGTGCAGGCCCAGGTCCGCGGCATCGCCGACCTCGCCCTTGTCCCAGTAACGGCGCTTGGGCTCCAGGAAGATGACCGGGTCGTCGGACTCGATCGACTGCCGCAGCATCCAGTGCGCGTCGTGCGCGCTGGCCGGGGTGACCACGCGCAGACCGGCGGTGTGCGCGAAGTACGCCTCGTGCGACTCGCTGTGGTGCTCGACCGCGCCGATGCCACCCGCGTAGGGGATGCGCACGGTGATCGGCATCTTGACGTGGCCCAGCGCGCGGGCGTGCATCTTGGCCAGCTGGGAGACGATCTGGTCGAAGGCCGGGTAGACGAAGCCGTCGAACTGGATCTCCACGACGGGGCGGTAGCCGCGCAGCGCCAGGCCGATCGCGGTGCCCATGATCCCGGACTCGGCGAGCGGGGTGTCGATCACCCGGTCCTCGCCGAAGTCCTTCTGGAGGCCGTCGGTGATCCGGAAGACGCCGCCGAGCTTGCCGATGTCCTCGCCCATCAGCAGGGTCTTCGGGTCGTTCTCCAGCGACTTGCGCAGCGCTCCGTTCAGCGCCTTGGCGATGCTCAGCTGACCGGCCATCAGTGGTTCTCCCCCGCCTCGAAGGAGGCCGCGTACTCGGCGTACTCGGCCCGTTCCTCATCGACCAGCGCGTGCGGCTCGCTGTACACGTGGTCGAAGATCAGGGTCGGGTCCGGGTCCGGCATGCCGCGCACGCCCTCGCGCACCCGCAGCCCCAGCCGCTCGCTCTCGGCGTCGACGGCGGCGAAGAACTCCTCGTCGGCCTGGCCCTCCTTCTCCAGGTGGGCGCGGAGCCGGGCGATCGGGTCCTTGGCCTTCCAGGCCTCGGTCTCCTCGGCGTGCCGGTAGCGGGTGGGGTCGTCGGAGGTGGTGTGGGCGCCCATCCGGTAGGTGAACGCCTCGATCAGCACCGGGCCGTTGCCGCTGCGGGCGTGGTCCAGCGCCCAGCGGGTGACCGCCAGACAGGCCAGGACGTCGTTGCCGTCGACCCGGACGCCCGGGAAGCCGAAGCCGGAGGCGCGGCGGTACAGCGGGATCCTGGTCTGGGTGGTGGTGGGCTCGGAGATCGCCCACTGGTTGTTCTGGCAGAAGAACACGACCGGCGCGTTGTAGACCGAGGCGAAGGTGAAGGCCTCGTTGACGTCGCCCTGGCTGGAGGCTCCGTCGCCGAAGTACGCGATCACCGCGTCGTCGGCGCCGTCCTTGGTGATGCCCATCGCGTAGCCGGTCGCGTGCAGGGCCTGCGCACCGATCACGATGGTGTACAGGTGGAAGTTCTTCTCGTTCGGGTCCCAGCCGCCGTGGTTCACGCCGCGGAACATGCCGAGCAGGTTCAGCGGGTCGACGTCGCGGCACCAGGCCACGCCGTGCTCGCGATAGGTGGGGAAGGCGTAGTCGCCGGTGCGCATGGCGCGGCCGGAGCCGACCTGGGCGGCCTCCTGGCCGAGCAGCGAGGCCCACAGGCCGAGCTCGCCCTGGCGCTGGAGCGCGGTGGCCTCGGCGTCGAACCGGCGCACCAGCACCAGGTCGCGGTAGAGGGCGCGCAGCTCCTCGGGAGTGGTGGTGAGGGGGTAGTCCGGGTGCTCGACCCGCTCGCCTTCCGGCGTGAGCAGTTGGACGAGCTCCGGCTGGGCCTCCTTGCCCTTGGCGCGGAGGGTGTCAGGGACGCCGGGGGCCGCCTTCTTGCGAGCCCTCGCCGTGCTTTTGACGGTCACGTTCACTCCTCGGTCTGTCCGGCCGCCCGGGGTCGCCGGTGACCGGTCCGGTCACCGCCTCGCGGGGCGCGCTTGGGTGTGCGCTCCCACTGCGGGGCAGGTGGTGATCCTGTTCCGACGGCGTCCCTCACGAGAACGTTACCCAGCGTCCGCCCTCGACGCGCTTGCGCTAGGACGTCCTACTTGTTCAGGGCCTACAACCCCGAGGGTGCCGCGTTCGGCTCGCCGTCGGAAGGGTGGGGGTGACGGTCGGCGTGACGCAGCTCTCAATTCGAGCGCCTTCAGGACACCAGCGCACGTTATCCGGGCAGACGCCCGTACGTAAGGGGGTTCTCGGTATCGGTTTCGGACGGCCCCGACCTGACCGCACTGCCGAGGAGGTCCGAGTGATAGGCCTTTCGTACGGTGATATGGGAGGCTTTGGACGTGACTGATAACGGACAAATCAGGGTATTCCTGCTCGACGATCACGAGGTCGTCCGACGGGGCGTGCACGACCTGCTGTCGGTCGAGGACGACATCGAGGTGGTCGGCGAGGCCGGCACGGCCGCCGAGGCGCTCACCCGGATCCCGGCGGTCCACCCGGACGTGGCGGTGCTCGACGTCCGGCTCCCGGACGGCAACGGGGTCGAGGTCTGCCGCGAGATCCGGTCCAAGCTGCCGGAGATCAAGTGCCTGATGCTGACCTCGTTCTCGGACGACGAGGCGCTGTTCGACTCGATCATGGCCGGCGCCTCCGGCTACGTGCTGAAGGCGATCCGCGGCACCGACCTGATCACCGCCGTCCGGGACGTCGCGGCCGGCCGCTCGCTGCTCGACCCGGTCGCCACCAGCAGGGTGCTCGCCCGGCTGCGCGACGGCGGCGAGAAGGAGGACGAACGGCTCGCCCAACTCACCAAGCAGGAGCGGCGGATCCTCGATCTGATCGGCGAAGGTATGACAAATCGTCAGATCGGCAACGAGTTGCACCTGGCCGAGAAGACGGTGAAGAACTACGTCTCCAGTCTGCTCGCCAAGATGGGCATGGAGCGACGCACCCAGGCGGCCGCCTTCGTGGCGCGGCACCAGGCCGACCACCAGTACTGACCGGGCGTCTACACAGAACTGACGGTTTGTCAAGGGCCCCCGCAAGGGGGCCATAACCTCTGCACGTGACTTTCAGCCAGACCCTCGCCTGCGCACCGGCCCGCCCCGATCTCTCCGCACCGCCGATGGGAACCCTCAGTCCACCCGTCCCGCTGGGAGCGCTCGCCGAGGTCCTGGCCCGCTACCGGACAGGGCGGCTGCTGACCGCCGAACCCGTCGCCGAGGGCCTGCTGAACCGGGGGTACCTGGTCACCACCGAGGCCGGTCCGTACTTCCTGAAGTGCTACGTCGACTCCGCCACCGCCAGCCGTCCGAGGATCCTCGCCCACCACCGCGCGATGGCCGCGCTGAACGCCCTCGGACTGCCCGTGGCACCCCCGCTGGCCTGCGCCGAACGCTCCGGCACGGTGGCCTCCTGGGGCGGCCGGATGTTCGCGCTGTTCCCCTGGGTCGAGGGCCGGCACCGGCACGGCGGCGAGCTCGACCCGTCACAGTGCGACGCGCTCGGCGCGCTGCTCGGCCGACTGCACGGCGCGCTCGACGACGTCTGCGCCCCCTTCGAACAACCCCCCGGATACCAGAGCGCCGACCCCGTGGAGAGCGCCGCGCTCGCCCGCGACCTGCGGCGCCGCGCCCGGGAGCACCACCCGGCCGGGGAGCTGGACGCACTGGTGGTCGAACGGCTCACGGAACGGCTGGATCTGCTCGCCGAGCACGCCCACCGCCGCCCCGCCCCGCAGGCCGCCCCGCCCACCGGCTGGACCCACGGCGACTTCCACGGCCTCAACCTGCTGTACGACGACGGCCCGCGCGGAGGCCGGGTGGCCGCCGTCCTGGACTGGGACAAGCTCGGCCCCCAGCCACGGGCCGAGGAGGCCGTCCGGGCCGCCACGCTGCTCTTCAACGACCGCTCGTCCGGCGTCCTGGACCTGGTCCGGGTCCGCCGCTACTCCCAGGCCTACCGGGCCTCCGGCGCGGCCACCGCGGAGCACCTGGCCGCCGCCGTCCACCGGGTCTGGTGGGAGCGGCTGAACGACTTCTGGATGCTGCAGTGGCGCTACCAGCGGGCCGACCACCGGGCCGACCCGCTCTACCCCGCCTCCGCAGGGCAGTTGGCGTGGTGGTGCCAGGAGTACGAGCAGGTCCTGGACGCCTTCGCCAACTGACCGGACCGGCGGACCGCTCCGGCGGACCGGTCCGAGCGCCCGCTCCGGCAGACCGGTCCGAGCCGGTCTGCCGTCCGGCTGCCCGCCGTCAGTTCCCCGCCGGCGGGGGCGCCGTGGCCGGCAACGTCACCGGCGGGCCCGTCTTGGTCGGCAGCGGGTTCGGCGGCTGCGTGTTGCCGCCTCCGCCGCCGGGCGTCGCCCCGCCGGTCGAGGTCGCCGACGAGGTGGACGACGGCCCGCGGCTCGGGGGCGCGCTCGGCGTCGGACTCTGCGAGTGCTTGCCCGACGGCGAGGGCGACATGTTGCCGCCGCCGTTCCCGGTGCCGTTCCCGTTGTTGTTGCTGTTCGGGTCGGCCGGCTGCTGCGTCTTCTTACCGCCCGAGGACGAGGGCGGCGGGGTCGCCACCCCGCCGCTCTGGGTCGGCACGGCCGTCTCGCTGCTGGTGACCGCCGGGGGCTGCGTCGGGGTCACCGAGTGGTCGGTCGTGTCGTTGCCGCTGAGCGCGAACGCCATGCCCGCACCGGCCGCGACGAGCACCGCGATCGCACCGGCCACCCAGGCCCACGGCCCGCGCCGCCGCGGCCCCTGCCCGTCGCCGTCCTCGCCCGCCCCGTCGCCGCCGTACGGAGCGCCGGACACCTGGTAGGGCGAGGGGGACGTGTGCGGACCGCCCGGCGGGTACGGCAGCACGGAGGTCTGGTCGCCCGGGCCCACCGCGCCGAAGGCCGCCGTGGCCGCGGCCTGGTCCGGCCGGAGCACCTGGGTCGCGCCGGTGTCCCCCGCCGTGGCGCCGGCCCAGCCGCCCGAGCCGTGCATCTCGCGCAGCGCGTGCTGCACGTGGGCGCGGAACTCGTCGGCGTCCTGGAAGCGGTCGTCCGGGTTCTTGGCGAGCGAGCGGAGCACCAGCGGGTCGAGGCCGACCGGCACCCGGCCGTTGGCCTGCGAGGGCGGCATCGGCGGGTCCTGGACGTGCTGGTAGACCACCGACAGCGGGGTGTCGCCGGTGAACGGCGGACGCAGCGTGAGCAGTTCGTAGAGCATGCAGCCGGCCGCGTACAGGTCCGAGCGGTGGTCGACCGGCTTGCCGAGCGCCTGCTCGGGCGAGAGGTACTGCGGGGTGCCCATGACCATGCCGGTCTGGGTCATCGTGGTGGCCCCGCCGGTCAGCGCGCGGGCGATGCCGAAGTCCATCACCTTGACGGCGCCGGTGTTGGTGATGATGACGTTGGCGGGCTTGATGTCGCGGTGGACGATGCCGTTGCGGTGGCTGTAGGCGAGCGCCTCCAGCACCCCGGCGATGATGATCAGCGCCTGGTCGACCGGCGGCGCCTCCTCGTCCGCCAGCAGCTCGCGGACGGTGCGGCCCTCGACCAGCTCCATCACGATGTACGGCGTGGACTCGTCCCCGACGTACTCCTCGCCGGTGTCGTAGACCGCGACGATCGAGTGGTGGTTGAGCGCGGCGACGGCGTGTGCCTCGCGGGTGAAGCGCAGTCGGGCGACGTCGTCCTGGGCCAGCTCGCCGCGCAGCAGCTTGACCGCGACGGTGCGGCCGAGCCGCACGTCCTCGGCGGCGAACACCTCGGCCATGCCACCGCGCCCCAGCCGGTGGGTCAGCCGGTAGCGGCCGTCGCCGACGGTGCTCAGCGGCACGGCGGTGCCGCGGCCCGGGGTCTGCGGGCCGCCCGCGGGGAACGGCGGCAGCGCCGAGGTCGGGGCCTCGGCGCTGGGCTCGGGGATCCTCGGCGTTCCGCCGGTCCGGCCGACCGCTCGGACACCCGCGTCGTCGTCCGGCTGCTGCGTCTGTGCCATCGCTCCTCGCCCCGGGCGTTCGCTCGGATCGCGGTGCCCTGTCGCTTACGTATCCCCGAACGCTACCGCTTCCGGCGGACGGACGCGGCACCCGCGAACCGGCCGGAAACCCTCAGAGCAGGCCATTCCGGTCGGCGGGGAGGTCGACGACCAGCACGTTGGCGGGGCGCTCCGAGTGGCTGAACTTGCCGCCGGTCTTCTGGTCCGCCTTGTTGACCACGATCGCGATGATGATGCCCGCGAGCACCAGCACGCCGATGATGATGCCGATCACGACCACGGCCGTCGAGCAGCCGCCGCCGGAGGACGCCTTCGGCTGCTGGTACGGCGGCATCGGCCGCGGCGGCGGGGTGTGCGCCTGCGGCGGCTGGAGGTACTGCGGGTGCGGGGTGTGCGGGGCCTGCGGCTGCGGCGTCTGGTACGCCGGCGGCGGCGTCCGGTACTGCGGCTGCTGCCCGCCCTGCTGGAGGTACTGCGGGTGCGGGGTGTGCGGCGCCTGCGGCTGCGGCGTCTGGTACGCCGGCGGCGGCGTCCGGTACTGCGACTGCTGCCCGCCCTGCTGCGGGTACTGCGGCGGGGGCGTCTGCGGGGCCTGCGGGGCGGCGTGCACCGAACGCGGTCCCTCGTTGATCACCAGCGGGGTGCTGGCCTGCAGCCGGTGCCCGTTGCCGCCGCCCTTGGCGGCCTCGATCAGCCGCTCCGCCTCGTCCCGCATCGCCGCCGCGCTCTGGAACCGGTGCGCCGGGTCCTTGCGCAGCGCCTGCGCCACGAAGGCGTCCACCTCGGGGGTGACCGCGCGGTTGAGGGTGGAGGGCGCCGGCGGCTCCTCCTGGACGTGCTTGTAGGCGATCGAGAACGCCGAGTCGCCGTCGAAGACCAGCTGACCGGTGATCATCTCGAAGAGCATCACGCCCACCGAGTACAGGTCGGAGCGGGCGTCCACCGGCTTGCCGAGCGCCTGCTCGGGCGAGAGGTACTGCGGGGTGCCGACCACCATGCCGGTCTGGGTCATCGACGTGACGCCGGATTCCAGCGCGCGGGCGATGCCGAAGTCCATGACCTTGACGTTGCCCTTGCGGTCGAACATGACGTTGCCGGGCTTGATGTCGCGGTGCACCAGGCCCATGTCGTGCGAGGCCTCCAGCGCGTTCAGCACGCCGACGGTGACCTTCAGCGCCTCCTCGCACGGCATCGCACCGTACTGACCGATCGCCTCGTTGATCGCCTCGCGCAGGCCCATGCCGTCGATCAGCTGCATGACGATGTACGGCGTGCTGGAACCGTCGGGGGCGACGTCCTCGCCGCTGTCGTACACGGTGACGATGTTCGGGTGCTCCAGCCGGGCCACGGCCTGGGCCTCGCGGCGGAACCGCTCCTTGAACGAGTCGTCCCGGCCCAGTTCGCTGTGCATGCTCTTCAGCGCGACCTGCCGGTCCAGCACGCGGTCGTGGGCGAGGTGCACGGAGGCCATGCCGCCCTCGCCCAGCAGCCGCTGCAGGACATAGCGGCCGTTGCCCAGGGAGAAGCCCTCGACCGCCGCGTTGCCGTGCTCGCTCATGGTCCTCTGCTCCCCCTCGGCGCGGCCGTGCGTGCCGCAGCCTGACGTTCGGTCTCGTCCGTGCGTGGTGGGCCCGGCCCGCTGGCCCGGCGAGCCCCTGCCGCGGCGGTTCCTCCGGCCGGCGACAGGGGTCAGGGTATCGGCTCGCGCCGACGGTGATCGGTCCAGGGCCGGGGCGCGGTCCGGGCCGCCGGTCCCCGTTCCCGGCGACCCTGGGCCGGGGAGGACGGTCCCGGTACGTCCGGTCCGACGGCGCCCCGTCGGACCGGACGTGCCTACCGGCGGGTACCGCCGGGTGCGGCTACAGGTAGGGGCCGGAGCGGATGCCGCGGCCCTGGCCCGGCTCGTCCTCGTCCGGCTCACCGCTGTGCAGACCGGGGGGCAGCGCCCTGCGCATCTGCTCCAGCTGGGCCCGCGCCGCCATCTGCTGGGCGAACAGGGCGGTCTGGATGCCGTGGAACAGGCCCTCCAGCCAGCCGACCAGCTGGGCCTGGGCGATCCGCAGCTCGGCCTCGGTCGGGATGGTGTCGTCGGTGAACGGCAGCGACAGCCGCTCCAGCTCCGCGACCAGCTCCGGAGCCAGACCCAGTTCGAGCTCCTTGATCGAGCTCGCGTGGATGTCCTTCAGCCGCACCCTGCTCGCCTCGTCGAGAGGCGCCGCCCTGACCTCCTCCAGCAGCTGCTTGATCATGCTGCCGATGCGCATCACCTTGGCGGGCTGCTCGACCATCTCGGTCACCGGGAGCTCACGCGGCACGTCGCCCTCGTCGTCCCCGTCCCCAGCCGCACCGGCGAACCCCTGGCCCACGGGCAGCCCGTCCGGTCCGACGATCAGCACCTTCTGGCCGTCCTGCGACTGCCCGCCGGCGGCCCGGAAGGGCTCCTGCGACGGGCGCTCGTTCATCGGATTCGTCATGAACAACATTCTCTCTCACTGGGGTTGGTCGGGCGGAAGCCCCCGTCGTCCCGCCGTCCTGCGCCACCCCGTGACGAAGGTACGCCCCCGGGCCCCGCGCGGGCATCCGTACGGATACTCAGTTCCCCCGGCCCGGCCCCCTCGGTGCCGCGCCCTTGCCCGGACCGGCCCCGCGCGGCCTCAGTCCTTGCCCGGACCGGCCCCGCGCGGCCTCAGCCCTTGCGCAGCCGCAGGCCGACCAGGCCCAGACCGCAGCCGATCAGGCCCAGGCCGACGCCCAGCGGGAGCTGGGTGGTGGAGGCGTCCTGCCAGCGGGCGGGGAAGATCACCGGCACGGCGGCGACGGCCGCCACCGGCTGCCCGCCCGCCGCCGCGGTGTCCGCGGCGGCCCGGTCCGGCGCGGCCGCGTCGCCGGGCGTCTCCGCCTCCGCGGCGTCCCGGTCGGTCTCCGGCGGCTCGGCCTCGGCGGCCGGCTCCGGGGCCCGGTCGGGCTCCTGCTCGGCGGCCTGGGCGGCGGCCTGGTCCGCGGGCTGCTCGGGACCCTGCTCCGGAGCCCGGTCGGGGGCCTGCTCCACGGCGGCGTCGGAGTGCTCGGGCAGGGAGGCCGGGCGGTGCCGGTGGGCCCGGGGGAAGTCGCCGCCCGGGTGCGGGTGCGGCGGCAGCCGGCGCGGCGGCGCGGCCTCCGGCCCGGACGCATCCGGTTCGCCGCCCGGATCGGCGTCCGCCTCCGCCCCCGCCTCCGACGAGGGCGGCGCCTCCGACGAGGGCACGGCCGCCGGCAGCCGCAGCACCGTCGGCGAGGGCAGCGCCACCGCCGCCGAAGCGGCGGCCAGCGGCAGCGTGAGGCCCAGCACGACCGCCGCGAACAGCCGCTGGGTACGGCCCGGGGAGCGGCGGGAGGCACCACGGCGGTGCGGCGGGACGGGCAGCGGCCCGAGGAGTGGGTGCGGTGATGCGGCCACGGTCGGAGTCCTTCCGACGGCCGACGGCGCCCGGGGGCGGGATCGGCGGCGGGACTGCTCCGGACCAGGCTCGCACGCCCCGGCCGTTACGGCATTTCGGGCAATTCACCACCCGTGTGCCACCGCCCCGCCGCCGTCGGGAGCCCCGGGCTCAGGCCCGCAGCACGACCTTCCCGACCTGCTCCCCGCGCTCCAGCACCCGGTGCGCCTCGGCCACCTCGGCCAGCGGCAGCACCCGGTCCACCACCGGCTTCACCACCCCGGACTCGACCAGCGGCCACACGTGCTCCCGCACCGCCGCCACGATCGCCGCCTTCTCCGCCAGCGGCCGCCCGCGCAGGTTGGTGGCGATCACCGCCGCGCGCTTGCGCAGCAGCGTGTTGAGGTCGAGCTCGCCCTTCACCCCGCCCTGGAGTCCGATGATCACCAGCCGCCCGTTGACCGCCAGCGCGTCCACGTTCCGCTGGAGGTACTTGGCGCCCATGATGTCCAGGACGACGTCCGCCCCGGCCCCGCCGGTGGCCTCCCGGAGCACCTCGACGAAGTCCTGCTCGCGGTAGTCGATCAGGATGTCCGCACCCAGCTCGGCGCACCGCTCCAGCTTCTCCCGGCTGCCCGCGGTGACCGCGACCCGGGCGCCGACCGCCTTGGCCAGCTGGATCGCCATCGTCCCGATGCCGCTCGCACCGCCGTGCAGCAGCACCGTCTCGCCAGGCCGCAGGTGGGCGGTGAGGAAGACGTTGGACCACACCGTGCAGGCGACCTCGGGCAGCGCCGCGGCCTGCTCGGCGGACAGCCCGGCGGGCAGCGGCAGCAGCTGCCCGGTCGGCACCGCGACCAGCTGCGCGTAGCCGCCGCCGGCCAGCAGCGCGCACACCTCGTCGCCGACCGCCCAGCCGGACACCCCGGGCCCGAGCGCGACGATCCGCCCGGCGCACTCCAGCCCCGGGTAGGGCGGGGCGCCGGGCGGCGGGTTGTAGAAGCCCTGCCGCTGGAGCAGGTCGGCACGGTTGACGGCGGTGGCCGCCACCTCGACCAGGACCTCGCCCGCAGCGGGCACCGGATCGGGCACCTCGGCCCAGACCAGCGCCTCGGGACCACCGGGTACGGGAATCGTCATCGCATGCATGCCCCGAACCTACTGCGGTCCGGGGCGGTTCCACCGCAGGGCTCAGCCGGTCGGCGGGACCGTGCTGGACTTGATGACGATCACCCGGTCGGTGAGCTGGAGGACGGCGGCCTCCGGCTCGGTGTAGTTGAGCACCCGTCGGCCCCGGACCACCGCGACCACCAGGTCCGCGCAGTCGCGCGGGCTGTGCCCGGCCTCGGCCCGGGTGACCGGACGCTCCACCACGTCCAGCCCGTTGCCGTACGTCAGCAGGTCCTCCATCACCGCCCCGGCGTGCGGGCTGAGCATCGACATCCCGAGCAGCCGCCCGGCCGAACTGGAGCTGGTCACCACGACGTCGGCGCCGCTCTGCCGCAGCAGCGGCGCGTTCTCGTCCTCCCGGACGGCGGCGACCACGGTGGCGGCCTTGTTCAGCTGGCGGGCCGTCAGCGTGATCAGGACCGCGGTGTCGTCCCGTTCCGGCGCCACCACCACCCGCGCGGCGCCGGGCAGCGCGGCGCGCATCAGGGTGTCGGTGCGGGTGGCGTCGCCGACCACCCCGACCAGGCCGTCCCGGGCGGCGTGGTCGATCACCTTGCGCTGCGGGTCGACGACGACGATCTCCTCCTTCTTCACCCCCTGACCGAGCAGGGTGTCGACGGCGCTGCGGCCCTTCGTCCCGTAGCCGATGACGACGGTGTGCTCGCGCACGGTGGACCTCCAGCGGTTCAACCGCCATTGCAGGCGGGTCCGTTCGGTGAGCACCTCCAGGGTGGTGCCGACCAGGATGATCAGGAACACCACGCGCAGCGGGGTGACCACGAAGATGTTGGTGAGCCGGGCGCTGTCGCTGAACGGGGTGATGTCCCCGTACCCGGTGGTGGAGAGCGTCACGGTGGCGTAGTACGCCGCGTCCAGGAGGCTGAGCCCGCCGCCGGCGTTGTCGTTGTAGCCGTCCCGGTCGAACCAGACGATGAACGTGGTGGCGACCAGCACGGCGAGCGCCAGCAGCAGCCGGGAGCCGACCTGCCGGACGGCTGGCTCGGCCCGCCGGGCGGGCAGCACGATCCCGGCGTCCGCCCACGGCTCGGTACCGGGCGCCAGGTTGCGTCGCAGCCGGTTCACGGCACCTCCAGGAGTTCGACCGTCTCGCCCGCCGCCGCGCCACCGGGCGGCACCACGGCCAACGCCTCGGCCCGGGCGAGCCCGCGCAGCATCGCCGGCCCGTCGAAGGCCAGCGGCAGGACGCCCGCGGCGGTCCGCCGGACCGGCTGGAGCCGGGTGTCCGTCCGGTGCCCGGGCAGCGGGGCCGCGGCCGGGGCGAGGGCGGGGGCACCGGCGGTCCGTCCGCCGCGGGCGTGCAGCAGCGGCAGGACGAGGGTGACCATCCCGGCGACGGCGGCCAGCGGGTTGCCCGGAAGACCCACCAGGTGGCGGCCCCCGGGGAGTTCGGCCAGCAGCATGGGGTGCCCCGGCCCCCGCCCCCGGGACAACCTGACGGCCCGTCACGGACACCGCCCCTGACCTGCACTGTAGGAGGGGCGGTTTCACGTTTTCGACCGGGAATGAG
>NZ_JBEZUT010000260.1:0-12808 GCF_040636595.1 Kitasatospora sp. NPDC036755 | reverse complement strand
GGTCCCTGCCGGGACCGCCGCCGGGCCTTCCGGCCGTTCCTGCCGTTCCGGCCGTGGCGGGGGGGGGGCTGGCCCGCCCCCCCCCGGCCAGCTCCAAGCCCCCCTCACCCCCCGCGCTGCGCCCGAGGGCCACCCCCCCCCCCCCCCGGCCGCGCGGCGCCCCGCCTGACCGCGCAGGAGCGCAGAAACGCCGCCGAGCGGGCCGAGCGCCGGGCGGCGACGCTCAAGCGGCTGGAGAAGTCCTCCGGCAAGCTGGCCACCGCGGCGATCTCGCGGATGGACGACCAGCTCGGCTGGTACCGGCGGATGCCGCCGGAGCACCGGTCCTGGATCGGCCTGGTCGCCCAGGCCGGCATCGCCGCCTTCACCGAGTGGTACCGCCACCCGGACGCCGCCCAGGCGATCTCCACCGACGTCTTCGGCACCGCCCCGCGCGAGCTGACCAGGGCGATCACCCTGCGCCAGACCGTCGAGCTGATCCGCACCACGATCGAGGTGATGGAGGAGGCCATCGAGGAGGTGGCCGCCCCCGGCGACGAGGCGGACATGCGCGAGTCGGTGCTGGTCTACGCCCGGGAGATCGCCTTCGCGACCGCCCAGGTGTACGCCCAGGCCGCCGAGGCGCGCGGCGCCTGGGACGCCCGGCTGGAAGCGCTGGTGGTCAACTCGCTGCTGTCCGGCGACGCCGACGAGGGCGTGCTCTCCCGGGCCGCGGCGCTCGGCTGGGGCCAGCCCAGCCAGGTCCGGGTGGTGATGGGCAGTGCCCCGGACGGCGACAGCGAGCTGGTGGTCGAGGCGATCCGCCGGGCCGCCCGGTACGCCAAGCTGAACGTGCTGACCGGGGTGCTGGGCAAGCGCCTGGTGGTCGTGGTGGGCGGCGAGAAGGAGCCGGTGCACGCGGCCCGGGCGCTGATCGGCCAGTTCGCGCCGGGCCCGGTGGTGGTCGGCCCGACCGTTCCCGACCTGCTCTCCGCGACCCGCTCGGCGCACGCCGCCGCGGCCGGCCTGCGCGCCTGCGCGGCCTGGCCGGACGCCCCCCGACCGGTGCTGGCGGACGACCTGCTGCCCGAGCGGGCGCTGGCCGGCGACCAGGCCGCGCGCCGTCAGCTGGTGGAGGAGATCTACACACCGCTGGACGAGGCCGGCTCCGCCCTGCTGGAGACGCTGAGCGTCTACCTGGAGCAGGCCTCCTCGCTGGAGGGCGCCGCCCGGATGCTCTTCGTCCACCCCAACACGGTGCGCTACCGGCTACGACGTGTGACTGATGTCACGGGGTACGCCCCCTCCGACGTACGTTCGGCCTTCACCCTGCGGATCGCGCTGGCCCTCGGCCGGCTGGGCGCCGTCGGGGAGCCCGGCTGAGCCGGAGTGTAGGGACCATACAATCCCGGATGGTTTTCTTCGTTACCGTCGCCTACCCGCCCCTGGGCGCCTGGCGAGAGAGGGTTGAACCGTGCTCGTAATCGTCGCCCCTGGACAGGGTGCCCAGTCCCCCGGCTTCCTCAACTCCTGGTTGGAACTCGACGGCGTCGCCGACCGCCTGCGCGGTTGGTCCGAGGTCGCCGGGCTCGACCTGGTGCACGCCGGCACCGAGGCGTCCGCCGAGGAGATCAAGGACACCGCCGTCGCCCAGCCGCTGCTGGTCGCCGCCGGCCTGGTGACCGCCCGGGCGCTGTTCCCGGACGAGAACGCCGCCCGCGAGCTGGTCGGCGCCGTGGCCGGCCACAGCGTCGGTGAGATCACCGCCGCCGCCGGCGCCGGGGTGCTCACCGCCCACGACGCGCTGGCCTTCGTGCGCGAGCGCGGCCGGGCCATGGCCGAGGCCGCCGCCGTCACCGAGACCGGCATGGTCGCCCTGCTCGGCGGCGAGCCGGAGGAGGTCGCGGCGAAGCTGGCCGAGCACGGCCTGACCGCGGCCAACAACAACGGCGGCGGCCAGATCGTCGCCGCCGGCACGCTGGCCCAGCTGGAGGCGCTGAAGGCGGACCCGCCGGCCCGCGCCAAGCTGGTCGCCCTCAAGGTGGCCGGCGCCTTCCACACCGAGCACATGGCTCCGGGCGTCGAGCGGCTGGCCAAGCTGGCCCCGACCCTGACCGCCGCCGACCCGCAGGTCCGCTACGTCTCCAACAAGGACGGCGCGGTCGTGGACAGCGGCGCCGAGGTCCTCGCCCGCCTGGTGTCGCAGGTCTCCAACCCGGTCCGCTGGGACCTCTGCATGGAGACCATCGGGCAGCTGGGCGCGACGGCCGTGATCGAGCTGTCCCCCGCGGGCACCCTCACCGGGCTGCTCAAGCGCAACCTCAAGGGTGTGGCCACGCTCGCCCTCAAGACCCCCGCCGATCTGGACAAGGCCCGCGAGCTCGTCGCGGAGCACGGCGGTCAGGAGCAGGAGAACCAGGCATGACCAAGCCCCAGATCCGCCCGGTGAGCGGAGCCCAGTACTCGCGCATCCTCGGTGTCGGCGGCTACCGTCCCGTCCGGGTGATCCCCAACTCCGAGGTCCTGGAGTGGATCGACTCCTCGGACGAGTGGATCCGCACCCGCAGCGGGATCGCCGAGCGCCGGTGGGCCGGCCCGGACGAGTCCGTCGCCGAGATGTCGATCCAGGCCGCCGGCAAGGCCATCGCCCAGGCCGGGATCACCGCCGAGCAGATCGGCGGCGTGATCGTCTCGACCGTCTCGCACCTCAAGCAGACCCCGGCGATCGCCACCGAGATCTCCGAGCGGCTCGGCTGCGGCACCGCCCCGGCCTTCGACATCTCGGCCGCCTGTGCCGGCTTCGGCTACGGCCTGGGCCTGGCCGACGGCATGATCCGCGGCGGCAACGCCGAGTACGTGCTGGTCATCGGTGTCGAGCGGCTCAGCGACCTGACCGACCAGTCGGACCGCTCCACCGCCTTCATCTTCGGCGACGGCGCCGGCGCCGCGATCGTCGGCCCGTCCGACACGCCCGGCATCGGCAAGCTGATCTGGGGTTCGGACGGCTCGCAGGCCGACCTGATCACCCAGACCGAGGCCTGGGACACCGCCTTCGCCAAGTCCGACGCCATCAACGGCGCGGGCGAGGAGACCAAGTGGCCGGCCCTGCGGATGGACGGCCAGCCGGTCTTCCGCTGGGCCGTGTGGGAGATGGCCAAGGTGGCCCAGCAGGCGCTGGACGCCGCCGGGATCACCGCCGACCAGCTCGGTGCGTTCATCCCCCACCAGGCCAACATGCGGATCACGGATGCCATGATCAAGGCGCTCAAGCTGCCGGAGTCGGTGCCCGTCGCCCGCGACATCGCGGAGACCGGCAACACCTCCGCGGCGTCCATCCCGCTGGCGATGGAACGCATGCTGGAGAGCGGTGAGGCCCACAGCGGGGACCTCGCCCTGATCATCGGGTTCGGGGCGGGTCTCGTGTACGCCGCGGCAGTCGTTACTCTCCCCTAGGCGCTTTCGCCCAATCCACAAACCTGTGTCCGGCCGAATCCGGCCGGACACGCTCAACACCGAAGAGGAGCAGCCAGTATGGCTACCCAGGAAGAGGTCCTGGACGGTCTCGCCGAGATCGTCAACGAGATCGCGGGCATCCCGGTCGAGGACGTCCAGCTGGACAAGTCCTTCACCGACGACCTGGACGTCGACTCGCTGTCCATGGTCGAGGTCGTCGTGGCCGCCGAGGAGCGCTTCGACGTCAAGATCCCGGACGACGAGGTCAAGAACCTGAAGACCGTCGGCGACGCGGTGAACTACATCCTCAACGCCTGAGCGATCGACTCGTTCGACCCGGTCGGCCCCTCCGGCGTCCCGTACGCCGGCGAGGGCCGACCTGTCGGCCGGGCTCGACGAGCCCCGGTCGACCCGCCGGCCGGGACACCCCCTCACCGGGGTGCCCGGCCGGGCCCATCCTCGGCACGCCGCCGACCCCCCGCACACGTGAGAGAAGAAGAAACCAGTGACCGCTGAAAACCGCACCGTGGTCGTCACGGGTATCGGCGCCTTCACGCCGCTGGGCGCCGACGCCGCCAGCACCTGGGAGAACCTGGTCGCCGGCAAGTCCGGCGTGGCGGCCCTGACCGAGGAGTGGGCCGAGGACCTGCCCGTCAAGATCGCCGCGAGGACGGCCGTCGAGCCGGGCACGATCCTGCCCCGCCCGCTGGCCCGCAAGCTGGACCGCTCGGCCCAGTTCGCGCTGATCGCCGCCCGCGAGGCCTGGGCCGACGCCGGCTTCGAGACCCCCGCCACCGACGAGTCCTCCAAGCTCGCCCCCGAGCGCCTGGGCACCGTCATCGCCTCCGGCATCGGCGGCGTGACCACCCTCCTCGACCAGTACGACGTGCTGAAGGAGAAGGGCTCCCGCAAGGTCTCCCCGCACACCGTCCCGATGCTGATGCCCAACTCCCCGGCGGCCAACGTCGGCCTGGAGGTCGGCGCCCGCGCGGGTGTGCACACCCCCGTCTCCGCCTGTGCCTCCGGCGCCGAGGCGATCGGCTACGCGATCGAGATGATCCGCACCGGCCGCGCCGACGTCGTGGTGGCCGGCGGCACCGAGGCGGCGATCCACCCGCTGCCGATCGCCGCGTTCGCCAACATGATGGCGATGTCCAAGAACAACGACGAGCCCGAGCGCGCCTCCCGCCCGTACGACAAGGGCCGCGACGGCTTCGTGCTGGGCGAGGGCGCCGGCGTGGTCGTGCTGGAGTCCGTCGAGCACGCCGAGGCGCGCGGCGCCCGCATCTACTGCGAGGCCGTGGGCCAGGGCCTGTCCTCGGACGCCCACCACATCGCCCAGCCCGAGCCGACCGGCGCCGGCGTGGCCCGCGCGCTGGCCGACCTGTTCGAGCGCAACGAGCTGGACAAGGCCGAGATCGTGCACGTCAACGCGCACGCCACCTCGACCCCCCAGGGCGACACCGCCGAGCTGAAGGCGCTGCGCAAGGAGCTGGGCGACGACCTGGACCACATCGCGATCTCGGCCACCAAGTCGATGACCGGCCACCTGCTGGGCGGCGCCGGCGGCATCGAGACCGTCGCCACCGTGCTGGCCCTGCACCACCGGATCGCCCCGCCGACCATCAACGTGGACGAGCTGGACGACGACGTGGACGCCGACATCGTCCGCGGCGAGGCCCGCAAGCTGCCCGAGGGCCGGATCTCCGCGCTGAACAACTCGTTCGGCTTCGGCGGCCACAACGTGGTGCTGGCCTTCCGCACCCGCTGACGCCCGACGCGAAGGGCCGGCACTCTCGTGGAGGGTGCCGGCCCTTCGCCGTGGGTGGCCGTGGCCGTCGGCGCCGTGCGCCGCCGTGGCGGGCGGGCTCAGACCACCTGGTGCAGCCAGCGCACCGGCGCGCCCTCGCCCGCGTACCGGAACGGCTCCAGCTCGTCGTCCCAGGGCTTGCCGAGCAGCCGGCCCAGTTCGGCCTCCAGGTCGGCGCCCTCGTTGCGGGCGCGCAGCAGGACGGCGCGCAACCGGTCCTCCGGGATCAGGATGTCGCCGTGGATGCCGGTGACGGCGTGGAAGATGCCGAGCGAGGGCGTGCTGCTGTACCGCTCCCCCTCCGCCGTGGCGCAGGGCTCGCTGGTCACCTCGTACCGCATCAGCTGCCAGCCGCGCAGCGCGGAGGCGAGCTTCGAGGCCGCACCGGGCTCCCCCTGCCAGGAGAGCTCGGCACGCCAATTCCCGGGTGCGGCCGGCTGGCGGATCCAGTCCAGGCTCACCCGCACACCGAGCACCCCCGCGACGGCCCACTCGACGTGCGGGCACAGCGCGCGGGGCGCGGAGTGGATGTACAGAACTCCACGTGTCGTCACCGGGACCTCCAGGCTGTGGACGAGGGTCGCCTTCCCCAGCTGCCTCGTGCCTGTGGTTGATCCGCAGTTACCCACGTTAGCCGACATTAAGCTACTAATTTGAGCAAAACGGACAGGCTTTCGCTCAATGCTAGTCGAATCCTCAACGAGGTCTACCCCTCGGCCGGATCTCTCCCCCGAACGGCCCCATCGCCGGCGGGACCACCGTACCGCGCGGCGCCACAGGATGGATGACGCACTTTCGGATCCGGCGGGAATGCGGTAGTGCGGCCGGGCGGCCGCTCCGGACGGTGCGCCGCCCATGAGCGACCGCCCCGCCACCCGGTCGGGGCGGCGGGGCGGTCAGCGGTCCTGACGATCCGTCAGTCGCCCAGGCGGACGACCATCTTGCCGGTGTTGACGCCGCGCAGGAGGTCGAGGAAGGCCTCGGCGGCGTTCTCGAAGCCGTCCACCACCGTCTCCTCGGTGCGCAGTTCACCGGACGTCAGCCACCCGGCCACCTCCGCGACGAACTGCGACTGGAGCCCGGCGTGGTCGGTCACCAGCATGCCCTCCAGGCGCAGCCGCTTGCCGATGGCGAGCGCGAGGTTGCGCGGGGCGGCGGGCGCGGTGGTCTCGTTGTACTGGGCGATGGCACCGCAGAGCACCACGCGGCCGTGCACGTTCAGCGCGCCGATCGCGGCCTCCAGGTGGTCGCCGCCGACGTTGTCGAAGTAGAGGTCGATGCCGTCCGGGACCGCCCCGGCGAGCTGCTCGGCGACCGGGGCGTCCTTGTAGTTGAAGGCCGCGTCGAAGCCGTACTCGTCCACCAGCTTGGCCACCTTCTCCGCCGAGCCGGCCGAACCGACCACCAGCGAGGCGCCCTTGAGCCTGGCGATCTGGCCGACCAGCGAGCCGACCGCGCCGGCCGCGCCCGAGACGAAGACCTTGTCGCCCCCCTTCAGGCCGCCGACGGCGAGCAGGCCGGCGTAGGCGGTCAGGCCCGGCATCCCGAGCACGCCGAGGTAGGCCGGGAGCGGCGCGGCGGCCGGGTCGACCTTGACCGCGCGCTCCGCCTCCACCGTCGCGAACTCGCGCCAGCCCAGCCCGTGCAGCACCGCGTCGCCCGGGGCGAAGCCCTCGGCCCCGGAGGCGACGACATGGCCGACCGCCCCGCCGTCCATGGCCTGGCCCAGCCGGAACGGCGGGACGTACGACTTCACGTCGTTCATCCGGCCGCGCATGTACGGGTCCACCGAGAGGTAGGCGTTGCGGACCAGGATCTCGCCCGGGCCCGGGGTCCGGACCGGGGCCTCGACCAGGGCGAAGTCGGCGGGCACCGGCCAGCCCTGGGGGCGGGCGGCGAGGTGCCATTCACGGGCGGTCGCGGGGGCGGCGGCCTGCTCTGCCATCGGGGGCACTCCTTGTGGTTCGGGTTCGACGTGTGGTGGGGCTGCGGCTCAAGCGCATGAAAGGTTGAGCTACTGAAGTAACGATGGACATGAAAGGTTCATGTTGTCAACTTTTCAGGTAGACTCTTCACCATGGACATTCAGCCGATCGAGGACGCCACGCCGCGGCCCGACGAGATCACCCGCGAGGTCGTCGACCTGATGGCCAACCTGGTCGCGCTGTTCCACCGCGAGTACGAGGAGGCCGCCGCCGCCCGCTCGCTCACCGGCGCCCAGGCCAAGGTGCTCGCCCTGCTGCGGCGCGGACCGATGCCGATGCGGCAGATCGCCCAGACGCTCAGCTGCGAGCCGTCCAACATCACCGGCATCGTCGACCGGCTCGAATCCCGCGGCTTCGTGACCCGCGAGGCCGACCGGCACGACCGCCGGGTCAAGCTGGTCGCCGCCACCGACACCGGCTCGGCCGCCTCCGAGGAGCTCCGCGAGTCGCTGAACTTCGCCCGGGAGCCGCTGGCCGCACTCGGCCCGGACGAGCGGACGGCCCTGCGCGACCTGCTCCGGCGGATGCTCGCCGGCGCCTCCGGCCCGGGTGCGTGAGCAGCATCACAGGACCTGGGGGGTGCTCGTAGCCCCCAGGGGGGTAACCGAACCGCCTTCCGGAACGTCTAACGTTCGAACATCGAACGCGAGAGACCTGAAGACGGGGGGCACGGAGTATGAGCAGCAGCACGCGTCGGCGCCGCTACCTGCGGACGGCCATCGGCCTGGCCGCCGTACTGGTGCTGTCGGTCGTGGGCGCCGGAGCCTGGTTCTACCACCGGCTCGACAACAACATCACCACCTTCGACTCGGGCGGTGTCGCCACCGAGCGCCCGCCGGCCCCCGTCCCGGCCAGCCCGGGCGCGTCCGTCCCGGTCAACGTGCTGCTGCTCGGCTCGGACACCCGGGACGAGGGCAACGACTCGCTGGGCGGCGGCGACGAGGGCGTCGGCCACTCGGACACCGCGATCCTGGTGCACGTCTACGCCGACCACAAGCACGCCGTCGGCGTCTCGATCCCCCGCGACACCCTGGTCACCGTCCCGTCCTGCAAGCTGCCGAACGGCAACTGGACGACGCCGAAGACCGACCAGATGTTCAACTCCGCCTTCACCGTGGGCCTGGCCGAGAAGGGCAACCCGGCCTGCACCCAGAACACCGTGGAGAAGCTCACCGGGCTGCGGATCGACCACACGGTCGTGGTCGACTTCAAGGGCGCGGCCGCGATGTCCGACGCCGTCGGCGGCGTGGAGGCCTGCGTCCCCAATGACGTCAACCAGTACGGCATACACCTGAAGAAGGGCCTCCAGAAGCTCTCCGGGCAGTCCGCGGTGGACTACCTCCGGGCCCGCCACGGCATCGGCGACAACTCCGACATAGGCCGGATGAAGCGCCAGCAGGCCTTCCTCTCGTCGATGATCAAGAAGGTGCAGGGCCAGGGCTTCTCGCTGCCCACCCTGCTGCCGCTGGCCGACGCGGCCACCAAGTCCCTCACCGTGGACGAGGGGCTGGGCACCGCGATGAAGCTGGTGGACTTCGCCCGCTCGATCCAGGACATCAAGCTCTCCGACGTCGTCTTCGTCACCGCCCCCTGGCGCTTCGCCGGCGACCGGGTGCGGCTGGTCCAGCCGGACGCCGACACCCTCTGGAAGCTGCTGCGCGAGGACCGCACCCTGGACGGGCAGAGCACCTCCGGGACGGGCCAGGTGACCTCCTCCCCCAGCGCCGACCCGGGCGCCCCGGGCGCACCCGGCACCCCGCTCACCGCGGAGCAGAGCGCGGCACCGATCACCGTGGTCAACGGCGTCGGCACGCCCGGCCTGGCCGGCTCCGGCGCGGAGACGCTCAAGGCGCGCGGCTTCCGGAACATCACCCTGGGCCACAACGCCCCCGGGCAGCAGACCACCCAGGTCTCCTACGACCCGGCGCTCAAGGCCACCGCCGACCAGGTCGTGGCGCTCTTCCCCGGCGCCAAGGCGGTCGAGGAGCCGGGCTCGGGGGCGATCGCCGTCACCCTCGGCGCCGACTACCGCTCGGCGGGCACCCGGATCGACTCGGTGGCCGCCCCCAGCCCGGAGCCCGGCGCGGCGGCCGTTCCCGGTACCGGCACCACGGCGGGCGCCACCCCGAGCGTCCCGAACGCCCCTGGCACCCCGGGAGCCGCTCCCGGCGGCGTCCCGAGCGGCATCCCCACCGGCATAGCGGAGAACACCCGCAACGCCGACACCGACCCGTGCGCCAACCTGACCTTCGGCTGACCGCCTCCTCCCGGCCCCGGCCGGCGTCCCCGAGCCGGCGTCCCCGAGCCCGGCCCGGGGCCGGGGTGTGCCGTACGGCTCCCTCCCGGGGCCGCGCGGCACGCCCTACTCCGGATCCGGGAGCCCGGTGACGACGGCGGTGAGGCGGGTGCCCCGGGGGAAGGCGCCCGCCGCCGCCAGATCGGCCAGCGCCGCGAGCAGCTTGGCGACGTAGCGGCGCTCCAGCGGGACGCCGTGGCTGCGCTCGAACCGCTCCGCGAAGCCGGCCAGCTCGGCCGGGACCCTGCCGTAGCCGCCGCCGTGGTGCCCGTGGTCGATCCGCCAGTTGCCGAACTCGCGCCCGTAGGCCGCCAGGTGCAGCCGGGCGACCTCCGCCTCCAGATAGCCCTCACCGCCGCGCAGCACGGCCACCCCGAGCGCCCGCGCGCCCGCCGGCAGACCGGCCGCGATGCCGGCCAGGGTCCCGCCGGTGCCGACCGGGCAGCAGACCACGTCCCGCTCGCCGAGACCGGGCAGTTCGGCCGGGATCGCGGCCGCGCCGACGGCGGCCAGGGCGTTGGAACCGCCCTCCGGGAGCACCAGGCAGGGGCCCCAGCGGCGGAGCAGGGCGCCCTCGGGGAAGGCACCCGCCGACCGGCCGGTGGCCTCCCGGTACTCGGCCCGGGTCAGGAACTCCAGCCGCATCCCGGCCGCCTCCGCGGCCCGCAGCGACCAGTTGCGCGGCCGGTCGGCCAGCTCCTCGCCGCGGACCAGCCCGACGCTCTCCAGCCCGAGTGCCCCGGCGGCGGCCGCGACGGCCCGCAGGTGCGTCGAGTACGCGCCGCCGAAGGTCAGCAGCCGGGTGTGGCCCTGCTCCACGGCGGCGGCCAGATTGGGCGCCAGCTTGCGCCACTTGTTGCCCGGGACGGTCGGGTGCAGCAGGTCGTCCCGCTTCAGCCGCAGCTCCACCCCGGCCCGGGCGAAGGCCTCGTCGGCGCAGTCCACCAGCGGGGTCGGCAGCAGGGCGGGTTCGAGCATCCGGCCAGCTTAGGGCGTGTCCTGCGAGGCGCGCCCCATGGCGTGCGGCCCCGGACGGACGGGAGCCCGGCCGCCGTACCGGCGACCGGGCTCCGCGTCTCCCCCGTCCGGGCCGTCTCCCCGTGGGACGGCCCGTCAGCCCAGGGCCGCGAGCTCCGCCGAGTGGCCCGACATCCGCCAGGCCAGCGCCGTGCCGAGCGCGCGCGGGACCGGGCCGGCCGCGGGGGCCAGCTTCGCGATCCGGCCGCGGTGCTCACGGCGCTGCCCGGCGCTCAGGACCGTACGGAGCCTTCCCGCCGCGACCAGGGCGGTCAGCGCGGCGTCGGCCGGGTCGACCCGGCTGAGCGGCGCCTTCAGCGATCCGGCGACGGAGGCCGCCAGCGCCTCGCGGACCGCCGGCTCCGTCAGGGTGACCAGGGTCACCGGGAGCACCCCCGCCACCCGGTGCGACCGGAGGACGACCCGGCCGGAGTCCGCCAGGCCGTCCCGAACCTGGCGGATCGGCTGCTCCCGGCCGGCGCTCCTGGCGCGGCCGACCCACGAGCTCCAGCTGTGCGGGCGGGCTTCCCGGATCTGGCCCAACAGGCGGGCGCTGTAGGGGTCGAGGTCGGCCTCGGCGGCGGCGCCGCGGACCCGGACGGCGGCCTTGCGGCCCTCCTCGTACAGCAGGCCGCGGCGCAGCAGCTCGGTCAGCGCCGCCGCCTGGAGCAGCAGGTTGAGCGAGGAGTGCTGGGTGGTGCGTGCGCGCCGCGGGTCGTAGGCGAGCAGGTAGAGCTTCTCGGGCAGGTTGACGGGCAGGTCCATCTCGGTCTCCGAAGGTTCTCCGAGCCCGGGCCCGCGGTCAGTCCGCGTCGGGACCGCCGTTCTCCGGGCTCTCGTCGGTCGGGCTCTCCTTGGGCGGGCGTCCGCGCCGGGGAAGCCGGGTCGCTCCGCTGGGCATCCGGCCCGCGTCGGTGAGGGCGCGGCGGAGCAGGAACTCGATCTGGGCGTTGGTGCTGCGCAGTTCGTCCCCTGCCCACCTGGCCAGTGCGTCGTGAACTGAAGGGTCCAGTCGCAACAGGATCTTCTTCCGTTCCGTCGCCAAGGACTCGCCTTACTGGTAGAGGGAGCCCGTGTTCACGACGGGCTGGGTGCCGCGGTCGCCGCAGAGCACCACCAGGAGGTTGCTCACCATGGCGGCCTTGCGCTCCTCGTCCAGATCCACGACATCGCGTTCGGCGAGCCGGTCCAGCGCTTCCTCGACCATACCGACGGCGCCCTCGACGATCAGCCTGCGCGCCGCCACCACGGCCCCGGCCTGCTGGCGCTGGAGCATCACCTGGGCGACCTCCGGAGCGTACGCGAGCCTGGTGATCCGGGACTCGATGACCCGCACCCCGGCCGAGGCGACCCGGGCGGCGATCTCCGCGGAGAGCTTGCGGGCGATCTCGTCGGCGCCGTCGCGCAGCGACAACTGGCCCTCGTGGTGGGCGTCGTACGGGTAGCTGGTGGCGATGTGCCGGACGGCCGTCTCGGTCTGGATGGCGACGAAGTCGGCGTAGTCGTCCACCTCGAACATCGCCATCGCGGTGTCCTCGACCTGCCAGACCACCACGGCGGCCATCTCAATCGGGTTGCCGTCCGCGTCGTTGACCTTGGTGGTCTCGGTCTCGTGGTTGCGGATCCGGGTGGAGATCCGGCGGCGGTTGGTGAACGGGTTCAGCCAGGTCAGGCCCTCGGCGCGGACGGTGCCGCGGTAGCGCCCGAGCAGCTGGACCACCCGGGCCTGGCCGGGCGAGACCACCGTCAGCCCGCACATCAGCAGCAGCGAGCCGACCAGCAGCAGCGGCCCGGCGACGATCAGGGCTATGCCCAACCCGTTGGTCCTCACGGACAGTTGGGCCGCGCCGATGACGAACGAGCCGATGCCGGCGAGCAGGCCGAGCAGCGTGCCGCCGAGGACCGGCAGGCCGGCCGCGCCGGTGATGACGCGCTCGGTGATCTTGGGGACCGGGAGGTCCAGGACAGGGCCGTCCTCGACGGCGGAACGCGGTGTGGTCATGGGAATGACTCCCCCCAGTGCGATGTTCGCTGCGCGGATGTCCGCTTCAGCTGTCAAAGTGATATCACTTTTTTGCCGCACCGCGCCAGGCTCGGGCGGAGACGGACCGGGGCGGAGGGTAAGCCACACGCCGGACGGACGCCCGTCCCGCCGCCGCGCCACGACCGGTTCCACTCATCCGTCCACCGCCGGCCGCCGCGCGCCACCGCGGAGCCGGCGCCCCGACCGGCGGTCCGGCCGTCACTCCAGGCCCGCGCGGGGGCGCC
>NZ_JBEZUT010000259.1:0-12824 GCF_040636595.1 Kitasatospora sp. NPDC036755 | reverse complement strand
AGCCTTCCTCCCGGATCCGCCCGCCGCTCCCCGCCTCCTGTTCGCGGCGCCGAGCCGCGGACTGGCGCCCCGCGGTCAGGGCGGCCCTCGCGCCGACCCTCGTCCTGCTGGCCGTCGCGCTGATCGCGGCGATCCCGAGCGACTACCAGTACGAGTACCGCTTCCAGTCGGGCGGCTTCGGCGAGCGCTTCGGCTCGGCGCTGTCGATGGCCCTGAACGCGCTCGGCGCGCCGTTCCGGCTCGGCTACGAGAGCGCGTCGGGCGCGAGCCGGAGCGACCGGCTGGAGATCGCGCTGCGGGTGCTGCCGCTGACCGTCACCGTCCTGTGGTGCCTGGCGCTCTGGCTCGGCCTGCGGGCCGGGCTGCGCCGGCGCAAGGCGGTGGAGGGCCAGCTCACCCGGGGCCAGGCCGCCGGTGAGGCGGTCCGCACCGCTCTGGTCCTCGCGGCGGTGAGCGGGCTGCTCGGGCTGGTCGGCAGCACGGAGTGGCACCCCGAGAGCCGGGTGAAGCCCGACTACTTCGGCGCCGGCGGTCCGCTCGGCTCCGCCGGCGCGAGGTCCGGCCAGGCGCTGATCACGGCGGACTCCGGCTGGCTGGAGGCGGTCGCCTGGACCGCGGTGGCGGCAGGCCTGCTGGCCTTCGTCGTCCACGGCACCGACGCGCTGCGCTGGGCCGCCTGGCGCAGCCGCGCGGTCCGCGGTTGGGCGGTGTCCGCGCTGGCCGCCGGGCAGGCGCTGGCGGTCACGGTGGGGCTGGCCTCGGTGACGGCCTTCGTGCTGGTCGCGGTCGACAGCGACAGCGGGGCGCGGACCGGGATCTCGCTGGCCTTCCTGCCCAACCTCGGCCTCACCCTGCTCGGCTTCGGATCGGGGGCGACCTTCCGGGCGCACTCCGGCCTGTCCGGCGGCGACGACTCCCGGAGCGAGAACTCCTGGGACGACCGCAGCACCGGGACCGACTTCTCCTTCTTCGACCTGCACGACCTGACCGGCGACTGGCGCTGGGCCGGCCTGCTCGCGCTCGCCTCGGCGGCCCTGCTCGGCTGGGTGGCCTTCCGGCGGGGGCTTGACCCGGTCGACCGGCTGCGCCTCGCGGCCCTGCACGCGGGGGCGCTGACCCTGCTGATGACCGTCTCCGGCGTGCTGATGACACGGACCATGTCCACCTCGGGCTGGACCGGCGCGGGGCGGATGGAGCTCTCCCAGGAGGAGTCGGCGGGGCTCGCGTTCCTGAGCGTGCTCGTGGCCAACGCGGTCTGGGCGCTGGTCGGAGCGCTGGCGGTGCCGCCGCTGCTGGCGGCCGTCCGCGGCCGGGGGGAGGGTGCGGCGAGCGGTGCCGTGCCGTACGCCGAGTCCCCGTTCGCCCGGGCCGGGGGGAGCGCGGCGTACCCGGGGACGGTGCCGCCGGAGGTGCCGTACGCGACGCCGGCGCACGGCGTCCCGGCCCAGAGCGGCCCCGTGCCGGGCGGTCCGGCCCAGGGCGGTCCGGCCCAGGGGGATCCGGGCTACGGCGTGCCGTCGCAGGCGCCCGCTCCGCAGGACGGGCCGTTCGCCCCCGGGAACGCGGTGAGCGAGGTGCTCGCCTCCCACGAGGAGCGGCCCGCCCCGGCCGGCGGGGCGCCGGTGCCCGGTGCGGTGCCGCCGCCCCCGGCCGAGGATCCGGTCGACCCGAGCGTCTGGCGCAAGCACCCCTGAGCGGGCGCTCCGGAAGGAGCGGCCCCGGCCGGCGTCCTTCGCCGGGGCGTCCCCGGGCGCGGGTGTCCCCGGGAAGGGCAAAGGGCCCCGCGGGGGAACGGGGCCCTTTGTCGTTCAGCACTCGGCGTCAGGGCCGCGCCGGTGCTGGGGTGACGGCGCCGGGGGAGGGGCGCCGTCGTGTCGGTTGGCTTCGTGGTGCGCCGCGCGGCTCCGGCGTGGGTGGCCGGTCGCACGCGGGGCGTGCACGCCCGTACGCGGTGGGTCGGGGCGCGGGTATGCGCCGGTCCCACGCTCACGGAGCGTGAAGTGAGGGCCGCTGCCGCCTCCCCTGCGGCACGGCTGCGGAGAACACCGTCGCGGGACTCCTCGGTGGGCCGTCAGGCGTCGGGAGAACCGCTTACAACGAGCATCGTGCTGGACGGAGGGCTCGCTCTGCAACCGGTTCGGCACAGTTCGGCACAGAGCATTTCCCCCCGGGGGCGCCATCGATGATCACGGTGAGTAGTGGATCGAATGGTTGTGGCGCACGGGGACGCGCGTAGCGGCGCGGGGCGGAGGGGAGGTGCGCCGGGCGCGCACCGGTTCGGACCGGGGGTGCGACGGCCGGTCCCGGGCGTCCCCGGACTCCGGCCGTCCCACCTCTCGGCCCAGTCGCGGCCGGGGTCGCTGTCCCCTGCTGGCCGGCCGCGGCACCCGCGCACGGTCCCACGGAACCGGCCGCCCGGCGGACCGGGCGGCGGCACCACGTGCGCCGGTGGACTGGGGTGGAACTCCACGCGTGGTCCTGCTGCCGTACGGCGGTGCCCCCGCGGGGGCGGGCGGCGCGTCTGGCGGACGCGGCGCGGCCGTACGTTCGTAGGAAGCAACGAACCGCGGCCCCGCCCGGTCACGGTTCATCGGACGGGCAGACGAGTGAAACCGGACAGCCCGGTAGAATCGGTGTCCAGACACCCCACACCGTCCGCAGCCGCAGCCCCGTAGGGGAGGCGGCCCCGTGTGACAACCTCGATACCGCTGCCGGAAGGCCGTCCGTGTCCTCTGCAATTCCCGTCCAGTCCGCGTCGGACAACGACCCCGTCCTGGTGGTCGACTTCGGCGCCCAGTACGCCCAGCTCATCGCCCGTCGGGTGCGTGAGGCGCGGGTCTACAGCGAGATCGTGCCGAGCAGCATGCCGGTCGCCGAGATGCTCGCCAAGAACCCCAAGGCGATCATCCTCTCCGGTGGCCCGTCGTCGGTCTACGAAGAGGGCGCGCCGCAGATCGACCGCTCGGTCTTCGAGGCCGGTGTCCCGGTCTTCGGCATGTGCTACGGCTTCCAGCTGATGGCCAAGCACCTCGGCGGCACCGTCGACAACAACGGCGCCCGCGAGTACGGCCGCACCCCGCTGACCGTCTCCCGCACCGGCTCCACCCTGTTCGAGGGCGTCCCGGCGCAGCACTCGGTGTGGATGTCGCACGGCGACGCCTGCTCGGCGGCCCCGGAGGGCTTCGCCGTCACCGCCTCCACCGACCTGGTCCCGGTCGCGGCCTTCGAGAACGACGAGGCCCGGCTCTACGGCGTCCAGTACCACCCCGAGGTGCTGCACTCCGACCATGGCCAGCAGGTCCTGGAGCACTTCCTCTACCGCGGCGCCGGCATCTCCCCGACCTGGACCACCGGCAGCGTGGTCGACGAGCAGATCGCCCTGATCCGCGAGCAGGTCGGCAACAAGCGCGCCATCTGCGGCCTGTCCGGCGGCGTGGACTCCGCGGTCGCGGCGGCCCTGGTCAACAAGGCCATCGGCGACCGCCTGACCTGCGTCTACGTCGACCACGGCCTGATGCGCAAGGGCGAGACCGAGCAGGTCGAGAAGGACTTCGTGGCCGCCACCGGCGTCCAGCTGAAGGTCGTCGACGCCTCCGAGCGCTTCCTGAACGCGCTGAAGGGGGTCTCCGACCCCGAGGAGAAGCGCAAGATCATCGGCCGGGAGTTCATCCGGGTCTTCGAGCAGGCCCAGGCGGAGATCGTCGCCGAGGCCGGCGAGCAGGGCGAGTCGGTCGACTTCCTGGTCCAGGGCACCCTGTACCCGGACGTGGTGGAGTCCGGCGGCGGCGAGGGCACCGCCAACATCAAGTCCCACCACAACGTCGGCGGCCTGCCGGAGGACCTCCAGTTCCAGCTGGTCGAGCCGCTGCGCAAGCTGTTCAAGGACGAGGTCCGGATGGTCGGCCAGGAGCTGGGCCTGCCGGAGGAGATCGTCCAGCGCCAGCCGTTCCCGGGCCCGGGCCTGGGCATCCGGATCGTCGGCGAGGTCACCAAGGAGCGCCTGGACCTGCTCCGCGACGCCGACGCGATCGCCCGCGAGGAGCTGACCGCGGCCGGTCTGGACCGCGAGATCTGGCAGTGCCCGGTCGTGCTGCTCGCCGACGTCCGCAGCGTGGGCGTGCAGGGCGACGGCCGCACCTACGGCCACCCGATCGTGCTGCGCCCGGTCTCCTCCGAGGACGCCATGACCGCCGACTGGTCGCGCCTGCCGTACGACGTGCTGGCGAAGATCTCCACCCGGATCACCAACGAGGTCCGCGACGTGAACCGCGTCGTCGTCGACGTCACCAGCAAGCCGCCGGGCACCATCGAGTGGGAGTGACCACTCCCGCCGGCCGCCGGGGCGTTCCGTCGCCCTGAGGCCGGTGCCTGAACGGTCGCGCCGTCGTTCCCGTACTGGAGGGAGCGACGGCGCGACCGTTTTGCGGTGCGGGCGCCGCTCCCCGGAAGGGACCTCCCACCGAAAGCGGGCGGGAGCGGGCAGAATGCGGACCGGACCCGTCAGGGAGTGGCGGGCGGTGAGGGAAGGTGTGAGGGATGTCGGAGGCCAGCAACCCGGTGCCGGCCGGCGGGGACGCGGCCGGCCGGGCCGCCCGGGCGGCACAGCGCAGGGCACTCGCGTCCACGTACGCGCTGCTGCCGCTGCGGCTCTTCCTCGGCGTCACCTTCGTCTACGCCGCCCTCGACAAGCTCTCCGACGCCCACTTCCTGGCCGGAGCGGGCGACCCGGCGTCCTTCGTCTCGCAGACCCAGGCCGCCAAGGCGGGCGGCAGCCCGATCTCCTTCCTGCTCGGCCCCGCCCTCGACCACCCGACCCTGTTCGCGCTCTCCATCGCCTTCGGCGAGCTGGCGGTGGGCCTCGGCACCCTGCTCGGCCTCTGGGGCCGGGTCGCCGCGCTCGGCGGCGCGCTGCTCAACCTCAGCCTGTGGCTGACCGTCAGCTGGAGCGTCTCGCCGTACTACCTCGGCAACGACCTGGCCTACCTGATGGCCTGGACCCCGCTGCTGCTCGCCGGCACGCCGTACCTGTCGGTGGACGGCTACCTGGCCCGCCGGGCCGGGCGGGACCGCGCGCGCGGGCTGGGCGAGGACCACGTCAAGCGCCGGGCCCTGGTGGACGGCGGCATCGCGGCCGTCGCGATCGGCGGGGCGGGGCTGCTCACCGGCTCGCTGACCCGCACCTTCGGCCGGGACAGGTCGGCCGCACCCGAGAAGTCGGCCGCCCCGGTCTCCACCGCCCCGGCGCCGGGCACCGCGGCGACGGCCCCCACGGTGCCCGCCGCGAGCGTGCCGGTCGGCGGCTCGGCCCAGGTCAAGGACCCGGCCACCGGGGACGCCGTCTACATCGTGCAGCCCAAGGCCGGCCAGTACTGCGCCTTCTCCGCGGTGTGCACCCACGCGGGCTGCGCCGTGGACGCGCCGAAGAACGGCCAGCTGTACTGCCCCTGCCACGGTTCCCGGTTCGACGCCGCGACCGGCGCGGTGGTCAACGGGCCGGCGGTCAAGCCGCTGCCCAAGTACGCCGTCAGCAAGACCGGGGACCAGCTGACCCTGGGCCCGCAGCAGGGTTGAGGGCCGAGGCCGGCCGGTCGGCGGCCGGTCATTCCTCGCGGTCGGGCCGACCGCGCCTGGCCACCGCCGCGACGGCGCCGGCCAGGCCGCCGGCGCCGAGCACGAGGAAGGTGACCGGGATGACGATCCGCCCGTTCACCGACTGGTCGTTGACGGCCGCGACCAGGTAGACCACGGCGATCACGGTGAACAGCGCGCCCGCGATCAGCGAGAACAGGTCGATCCGGTGCTTCCTCACTGCTGGACCACCTTGATGTTGCCGAGCCCGATTCCGAGTTCGAGATTGAGGGTGCCCTTGCTCGGCTGCCCGTTGGCAGGGCCGATCGAGTAGTCGTGCCGCCCGGTGCTGTCGCCCTTCTCACCGGGGACGGAGACGTTGCCCAGGCCGACCCTGGTCACCACGTTCACCGTCACGTCGTCCGGTACGAGGACGGTCATGTCGCCGGTGCCGAGGTCGACCTTGGTGCCGAGGGTGGCCCCGGCCGGGTCGAGCGCGGACAGGTCCAGGTCGAGCTGCCCGGCGCCGAGGTTGTACCGCTCCCGGAGGTCGGCCGCCGAGGAGACGGTCCAGTCGCGGTTGCCGACGGCGTCGCGCACGGAGTTCGGCGAGTGGCCCACGAAGGCCAGCGCCAGGGTGAGCAGCAGACCGGTCACAGCCAGCCGGCGGGCCCGGCCGTACCTCGCGCCGACCAGCAGCGTCAGGCCCACCACCAGCAGCGCGGTGGCCAGCACCGTGGCGCCCAGCACGGTGGGGTTGTGGTGGCCGGCGGAGGCGGCCCAGACCGCGGTGGCCGCGCCCACCGCCAGCAGGAAGCCGAAGAAGCCGAGTGCCGAGCGCTCCCGGGGGCGCCGCGCGGCGGCGGGCTCGGGACGGGGCTCCGGGCTCTCCTTGCGCAGCGGGTCGCCCTTCGGCAGGTCGGCCCGCTGCCACCAGGGCTGGGCCGGGCCGCCGGCCGGCGGCACCGGGGTGCCGTACGGCGGCGTCGGCGTGCCGTAGGGCGGCGTCGGGGTGGCCGGGCCGGCGCCCCCGTACGGGTTGCGCTCGGGGTGGCGCGGGTCCCACAGGTAGCCGCCGGGGCCGGGCGGCGGGCTGTCGGCGGGGCCCTTCCCGGCGGCGCGGGAGGCGGCGGCACCGGCCGGAGCCGATCCGTCCTGCTCCGGCCGCGGCCAGCGGTAGGCCCCGGTGCCCGCGCTGCTCCCGGTGGCCCCGGTGGAGTCCGACTCGGGGAAGTGACGGTCGTATGGGCCGCCGCGGCGCTCGCGCCCGCGGCCCCGGCGGCGCTCCGGGTCGTAGCGCACGGCCAGGAAGACCAGGGCGGCGAGCAGCAGCAGCGGGAACATCTGGTCCCCGTCGTCCATCGAGGAGAAGAACACCCCGGTGCCGATCACGGTCAGCAGCACCGCGCCGACCGACTGGCCGTCCACCCGCCCGGTGAGCACCCGCTGGAGCTCGGTGCGCCCGCCGCGGCCCTTGGAGCCGTCGTCGGTCGGCACGATCAGCCAGGCCAGGCCGTACAGGAACAGCCCGAGGCCGCCGGAGAGGCAGAGCACCACCGTGACGACCCGGAAGACCACCGGGTCGATGTCCAGGTGCCGGCCGAGGCCGCCGCAGACGCCGGCCACCACGCGGTGGTGCTCGGCACGGGTCAGGGGCGGGCGGTCCGGTTCCGGCGGGGCGGCGGGCCCGGCCTCCTCGATGCGGGGGTCCTCGGTCATGGGCACCATCCTTCCGGCAGCGGACGGCCCGGCCCAACCGGGTGGACCCCTGTCCGTACCCTGACTTGTCCCTGATACGGGATGGGGACACACCCTGATGCGCCCGCGGGTACGCGCGTGGAACCATCGGTGGCGTGGCAGCCCCCGGTACCGATCCCCGATCCATCGCCCCCGACACCGCGTCGTCGGCCGGCGCCGACCCGAGCGCGCCCGACGGCGAGCGGCCGCCCTACCGGCGGCTCTACCGCAGTCCGCAGGGGCGGATGCTGGGCGGCGTCGCGCACGGCCTGGCGGTGCACCTCGGGCTGCCGGTGCGGTGGGTGCGGATCGCCTTCGTCGTGCTCTTCTTCGCGCAGGGGATCGGCGCGCTGCTGTACGCCGCGTTCTGGTTCGTGGTGCCGATAGGCATCGGCGAGCCCTCGCAGCGCGGCGGCGCCCAGTGGGTGTACGTCAACGGGGTGTTCGTCCCGGCCTCGCCCGGGCTGCAGGGCGGCCTGCTGGACAAGGGCGGCCAGGCCGCCGGCTGGGTGGGCCGGATGCGCCGGCTGCTCCAGCACACCCTGCAGGGCGAGCCGGTGACCGCCCCGGCGGAGGGCGAGGAGGCCGCACCGGCCGGCAAGGGCGGGCAGGGAGGCCTCGGCCAGCTCGCCGCCCTGGTGATGACGGTGATCGGCCTGATCGCCCTGCTCAACGTGCTCGGCCTGCAGACCGCCAAGCCGTACACCTGGCCGCTGCTGGCGATCGGCGTCGGCGTGGCGCTGGTCTGGCGGCAGGCCGACGACTCGCGCTGGCAGCGCTGGTTCGGCATCGAGGAGGGCGAGAAGCGGCGCGGCGCCTACACCCGGGTCGGCGCGGGCGTGCTGCTGGCGGTGGCCGGCACCATCGCGCTGCTCGCCATGCAGGGCAGCGGCTCCACGCTCGGCTCGGTGATCGAGGCCTCGCTCGCGGTGCTGGCCGGCGTGCTGGTGCTGCTCGGCCCGTACGGCCTGCGGCTGTGGCAGGACCTCGGGGCGGAGCGCACGGCCCGCATCCGGGCCCAGGAGCGGGCCGAGATCGCCGCGCACATCCACGACTCCGTGCTGCACACCCTGACCCTGATCCAGCGCCGGGCCGAGGACCCCAAGGAGGTGCTGCGGCTGGCCCGCTCCCAGGAGCGCGAGCTGCGGCTGTGGCTGTACCGCCCGGAGGCCGCCGCCGAGGCCGCGCCGGACACTATGGCGGAGACCCTGCGGGCCGCCGTCGCCGAGGTCGAGGACCGGCACGGCGTCCCGGTCGAACTGGTGATCGTCGGCGACTGCCCGATGGACGAGCGGATCGCGGCACAGATGCAGGCCGCGAGGGAGGCGACCGTCAACGCGGCCAAGTACGGTGGCGGGGGACCGGTCCAGGTCTACGCCGAGGTGGAGGGGAAGACGGTGTCGGTGTTCGTCCGCGACCACGGCCCCGGCTTCGACCCCGACACGGTGCCCGAGGACCGGATGGGCGTACGGGAGTCGATCATCGGCCGGATGAAGCGCAACGGCGGCACCGCTCGGGTGCGGCCGGCAGCGGGCGGCGGCACGGAGGTCGAGCTGGAGATGGAGAGAACGGATGACTGAGGCAGCTCCGATGGGAGTCCCCCCGGCCGGAGGCCGGGGAAGCACGGCCAGAGTCGTGCTGGTGGACGACCACCGGATGTTCCGGACCGGGGTCAGGGCCGAGATCGGCCGCACCGAGGTGACCGGCATCGACGTGGTCGGCGAGGCCGACGACGTGGACTCGGCGGTCCGCGTGGTCGCCGAGACCAGGCCGGACGTGGTGCTGCTCGACGTCCACCTGCCGGGCGGCGGCGGCGTCGAGGTACTGCGCCGCTCGGTCGGGGTGATGGGGGAGCAGGGCGGGGTGAAGTTCCTGGCGCTGTCGGTGTCGGACGCCGCCGACGACGTCATCGGCGTCATCCGCGGCGGCGCGCGCGGCTACGTCACCAAGACCATCACCGGCACCGACCTGGTGAACGCGATCTTCCGGATCGCCGACGGCGACGCGGTGTTCTCGCCCCGGCTGGCCGGCTTCGTGCTGGACGCCTTCGCCGCGACCGACACCCCGCCGGTGGACGAGGACCTGGACCGGCTCACCCAGCGCGAGCGCGAGGTCCTGCGGCTGATCGCCCGCGGCTACGCCTACAAGGAGATCGCCAAGCAGCTGTTCATCTCGGTGAAGACGGTCGAGAGCCACGTCTCCGCCGTCCTGCGCAAGCTGCAGCTCAGCAACCGCCACGAGCTGACCCGCTGGGCCACCGCCCGCCGCCTGGTCTGAGACGCCCCGGGAACCGCAGCCCGTCCGCCCGGATCCTCCGGGGCGGGCGGGCTTGTCGGTCGGTGGCCATAGACTCGATGTGCCATGAGTAGCCTCTTTGACGACCTTCCGCTCCCCGGTTTCGAGGCCCCCGCCGCCGGGTCGAAGCAGCCCGCCGCTCCGATCGACGAGGAGCCCCCGCCGTACGAGGAGGACGCCCCGTACGACGCGTACGAGGAGGCGATCCCGGAGGGGCTGTTCCGGACCGCGGCCTTCAGTGAGCCGGGGAGCTCCGCCGAGGCCGAGCGGGACGCCTGGTACCGCAACGGCGCCGCGCGGCCGGTGGTGGACCCGGCGCAGCTGCTGGAGGGGATGAACGACCCGCAGCGCGAGGCGGTGCTGCACGCCGGCTCCCCGCTGCTGATCGTGGCCGGCGCCGGCTCGGGCAAGACCCGGGTGCTCACCCACCGGATCGCCCACCTCCTGGGCGCCCGCGGGGTGCAGCCGGGGGAGATCCTGGCGATCACCTTCACCAACAAGGCGGCCGGCGAGATGCGCGAGCGCGTCGAGGCGCTGGTCGGCCCGCGCGCCCGGGCGATGTGGGTCTCCACCTTCCACAGCGCCTGCGTGCGGATCCTGCGCCGCGAGTCCAAGCAGCTCGGTTTCACCTCCAGCTTCTCGATCTACGACTCGGCCGACTCCCAGCGGCTGATGTCGCTGGTCTGCCGCGACCTCGACCTGGACCCGAAGCAGTTCCCGCCGAAGTCCTTCACGGCGAAGGTCAGCAACCTCAAGAACGAGCTGATCGACGAGGAGACCTTCGCCGCCCAGGCCGCCAACCCGATGGAGAAGAAGCTCGCCGAGGCGTACGCGCTCTACCAGCGGCGCCTGCGCGAGGCCAACGCGCTCGACTTCGACGACATCATCATGACGACGGTGAACCTGCTGCAGGCCTTCCCCGACGTCGCCGAGCACTACCGGCGCCGGTTCCGGCACATCCTGGTCGACGAGTACCAGGACACCAACCACGCCCAGTACATGCTGGTCCGGGAGCTGAGCGGCGGGTCCGTCGGGGCCGCGCCGAAGCGCACCGCGGACGGCGAGTTCGTGAACCCGGCGGCCGCGCACCTCGCCGAGGTGCCGCCGGCCGAGCTGTGCGTGGTCGGTGACGCGGACCAGTCGATCTACGCCTTCCGCGGCGCGACCATCCGCAACATCCTCCAGTTCGAGGAGGACTACCCGAACGCGACCACGATCCTGCTGGAGCAGAACTACCGCTCCACCCAGACGATCCTGAGCGCCGCCAACGCCGTCATCGAGCGCAACGCCAACCGCCGCGAGAAGAAGCTGTGGACGGCCGGCGAGCACGGCGAGAAGGTCATCGGCTACGTCGCGGACGACGAGCACGGCGAGGCCCAGTTCATCGCCGACGAGATCGACCGGCTCACCGACAAGGGCGAGGCCAAGCCCGGCGACGTCGCGATCTTCTACCGGACCAACGCCCAGTCCCGCGTGTTCGAGGAGGTGTTCATCCGGGTCGGCCTGCCGTACAAGGTCGTAGGCGGGGTGCGCTTCTACGAGCGCAAGGAGGTCCGGGACGTCCTGGCGTACCTGCGGGTGCTCTCCAACCCGGAGGACACCGTGCCGCTGCGCCGGATCCTCAACGTGCCCAAGCGCGGCATCGGCGAGCGGGCCGAGGCGATGGTCGACGCGCTGGCCGCGCGGGAGCGGATCTCCTTCGCCCAGGCGCTGGTGCGGGTCGACGAGGCGTACGGGATGGCCGCGCGCTCGGCCAACGCCGTCAAGAAGTTCAACACCCTGATGGCCGGGCTGCGCCAGGTGGTCGAGTCGGGCGCCGGCCCGGCGGCGGTGCTGGAGGCCGTCCTGGAGGAGACCGGCTACCTCGCCGAACTCCAGGCCTCCACCGACCCGCAGGACGAGACCCGGGTGGAGAACCTCCAGGAGCTGGCCTCCGTCGCCCTGGAGTACGAGCAGGACCCGGGCGAGCGGCCGGACGCCGGCGAGGAGGGCACCCCTCCGGTCGGCTCGCTGGCCGACTTCCTGGAGCGGGTCGCCCTCGTCGCCGACTCCGACCAGATCCCGGACGAGGACGAGGGCGGGCAGGGCGTCATCACGATGATGACCCTGCACACCGCCAAGGGCCTGGAGTTCCCGGTGGTCTTCCTGACCGGCATGGAGGACGGGATCTTCCCGCACATGCGGGCGCTCAACCAGGTCAAGGAGCTGGAGGAGGAGCGCCGGCTCGCGTACGTCGGGCTCACCCGGGCCCGCGAACGGCTGTACCTGACCCGCTCGGTGCTGCGCAGCGCCTGGGGGCAGCCGGCCTACAACCCGGCCTCGCGGTTCCTGGAGGAGATCCCGGAGACGCTGGTGGAGTGGAAGCGCACCGGGGCGGCCCAGGCGCCGGTCCAGCGCGGCTACTCCTCGGGCTCGTCCTGGGGCAAGTCCTCGTCCGGCGGCGGGAGTTCGCGTTCGTCGTCCTCGGCGTCGCCGAAGGCCGGCTGGGGTCAGTCGGCGCGGCGCGGCGGCCGGATGGTGGAGCGGGAGGCCGTCTCGCTCGCGGTCGGCGACCGGGTCACCCACGACAGCTTCGGGCTGGGCACGGTGGTGGCCGTCACGGGCGTCGGCGACCGGGCGCAGGCCACCGTCGACTTCGGCACCGACGGGCGCAAGCAGCTGCTGCTGCGCTACGCGCCGGTGGAAAAGCTCTGACGCGCCCTCAGCGGGGGTCCAGTCCGTTCGAGAGGAGCCAGGGCAGCGGGTCGATCGGCCCGTTGCCCTGGGGCCGGATCTCGAAGTGCAGGTGCGGGCCGGTGCTGTTGCCGCTGCTGCCGACGAAGGCGATCACGTCGCCCTGCTTCACCGGGCCCTTGCGCACCTTGTACGCCCGCAGGTGGCAGTACCAGGCCTCGGTGCCGTCGGGCATCTTGAGGATCGTCATGTAGCCGTAGAACGGGTTCCACTGGGTCCGGACGGTGCCGTCGGTCACGGCGTAGACCTCGGAGCCGCCGTCCACCGGGAAGTCGATGCCGGTGTGCCGGTTGGCCCAGTGGGTGCCGGCCTCGCCGAACACCTCGCCGAGGCCGTGCCGGGCGACCGGCATGACCACCTTCGGCTTGACCGGCTCGGGCGCCGGCTCGGCGGTGGGCTGCGCGGTGGGGGCCTCGGCGGGCTGGGCGCCGGCCAGCGGCCGGCGGGCGTCGCCGCGCGAGGCCTGGGCCGGTGCGCCGGCCGCGACCGCC
>NZ_JBEZUT010000258.1:0-12892 GCF_040636595.1 Kitasatospora sp. NPDC036755 | reverse complement strand
ACAACCGCTCACCCGCAGGCGACTTGACCTGCCCCACCCTCGCCACACCACAACCAACGAGAGCAGCAAGACAAAGTCACCGGCATTGGCCCTAGGCGCCCAGCACCCGGCGCAGGTAGTCGTTGCCGAACACCCGCTGCGGGTCGACCTCGTCGCGCAGCGCGGTGAAGTCGCCGAAGTGCGGATAGACGCCGGCCAGGTACCCGGCGTCCCGGGTGTGCAGCTTGCCCCAGTGCGGCCGCCCCTGATGGGCGGTCATCAGCTGTTCGACGCCGTCGAAGTAGCCCTGGTCGGCGGTGCCCCGGTAGAGGTGGACGGCGATGTAGGCGCTGTCCCGGCCGGAGGCGGTGGAGAGCCAGAGGTCGTCGGCGGGGGCGAAGCGCACCTCGACCGGGAAGCCGACCTTCCAGCCGGAGCGCTCCACCAGGGCCTTCAGCTCGCGCAGCACCTCGCCGACGGCCGCGCGCGGCACCGCGTACTCCATCTCCACGAAGCGGACCTTGCGCGGGCTGGTGAACACCTTGTACGCGGTGTCGGTGAAGCTGCGCTCGGACCAGGCCCGGCTGGCCAGCGAGGCGATCGAGGGGATCGAGCCGGGGAAGCGCCGGCCGATCCGGCAGGCGCCCTCCCAGACGGTGTTGGAGAGGAAGTCGTCCTCCAGCCACTCCTTGAACCGGGGCAGCGGGGCGGCCGGGCCCTGGCTGCGGTTGTTGCGCTTGGTGGCGCAGCGGTCGGTGTGCGGGAACCAGTAGAACTCGAAGTGCTCGTTGACGGCGGTGAGGTCGTCCAGGCGCTCCAGCACCTCCTCGAAGCCCATCGGCTGCTCGTGCGCGGTGAGCAGGAAGGCCGGCTCGACGCCGAAGGTGAGCGCGGTGATCACGCCGAGGGCGCCGAGGCCGAGCCGGGCGCCCTGGAAGAGCCGGGGGTTCTCGGTGGGGGAGCAGTGCCGGACGGTGCCGTCGGCGAGGACGATCTCCAGCGCGCGGATCTGGGCGGCCAGCGAGCCGGAGTCCCGGCCGGTGCCGTGGGTGCCGGTGCTGGTGGCGCCGGCCACGGTCTGGACCTCGATGTCGCCCATGTTCGTCAGCGAGAGGCCCTCGGCGGCGAGGACGCGGTTGAGCCGGTGCAGCGGGAGCCCGGACTCGACGGTGATGGTGCCGGCCGCGCGGTCGATCCCGCGGACGGCGGTGAGCGCGTGCGGCCGGATCTGGACGCCGTCGCCGGCCGAGGCGATCGAGGTGAAGGAGTGGCCGGAGCCGACGGCCTTGACGGTGCGGCCCTGTTCGGCGGCGCGCAGGATCTCCTTGGCCAGCTCCTCCGCGGTGCCGGGGGCGGCGGCCCGGGCGGGCCGGGCGCTCTGGTTGCCGGCCCAGTTGGTCCACCGGGTGGGGGTCGCGGTACTGGCCTGGGGCATTGCGCTGCCTCCTGCTCCGTGGCCGAACGAGTCGGCGCGGTCCGGGGCGGCGCGGCCGCCCTTAGGACCTGTCCCATGGATCCCCGCCTGATCCGGGAAATCCGAGAGACAGGCCCTACCCACAGGTAGCCCCGTGGGTAGGGCGAGAGATTAGTCAGTTCACCGTTCGGCGTCTACGGTCCGTTCGGCCCCTTCGGCGGCCGTGTCCGCGCCGTGCTGGGCGGCCAGTCCGGCACGCAGCCGGCCGAGGCCGGCGAGGGCGGCGACCACGCCGAGCAGGCCGGCGGCCAGCGGTACCCAGTAGCCGGCGGCGGCTCCGGAGGCGTCGACCACCCAGCCGGCGGCCGAGGAACCGACCGCGACGCCGAGCGCCAGGCCGGTGGTGGTCCAGGTCATGCCCTCGGTGAGCTGGGCGGCCGGGACGAGCCGCTCGACCAGGGCCATCGCGGTGATCAGGGTGGGGGAGATGGCGATGCCGGCGACGAGCAGCGCGCCGCCGACGGCGACCAGCCCGCCGATGCCGTGCACCGCGTGGGCGACCAGCAGCAGCGGCACCATGCTGATCGCCATGAACAGCACGCCGCCGAGGAAGCGCACCGCCATCGAGCCGGTCAGCTTCAGGGTGCCGAAGACCACGCCGGCGACGCAGGAGCCGAGCGCCCACAGGGCGAGGATCACGCTGGAGATCGACTTGTGGCCCTGGGCCTCGGCGAAGGCGACGGTGACCACCTCGACCGATCCGAAGATCGCGCCGGTGGCGACGAAGGTGACGATCAGTACCTGGAGGCCGCGGTTGAGGATGACCGAGCCGCCCTCGTGCCGGGCGGCCGGATGGACCGGTGGTTCGGTGGAGCGCTGCCCGGCGAACAGCAGGACGCCGACGGTGAGGAAGATCCCGGCGAGCAGCACGCCGGCCTCCGGGAAGACGGAGGTGGCCAGGCCGATGGCGAGGATCGGGCCGACGATGAAGCAGACCTCGTCGACGACGGCCTCGAAGGAGTAGGCGGTGTGCAGCTTGCCGGTGTCCTCGCGGTAGAGGTGGGCCCAGCGGGCGCGGACCATCGCGCCGGTGCTCGGCATCACGCCCATGCCGGCGGCGAAGACGAACAGGGTCCAGTCCGGGGCCTTGAGCCGGGCGCAGAGCAGCAGGCCGGTGACGGCGACGACGGTGATCGCCATGGCGGGGACGATGATCCTGCGCTGGCCGTGCCGGTCCACCAGTCGGGAGACCTGCGGGCCGAGGATCGCGGCGGAGACCGCCAGACAGGCCGAGACCAGGCCGGCCACTCCGTAGGAGCCTCTGAGCTGGGACAGCATGGTCACGATGCCGATCCCGGTCATGGAGATCGGCAGGCGGGAGACGAAGCCGGTGGAGGAGAAGGCCAGAGTGCCGGGGGAGGCGAATATCTGGCGGTAGCTGGACAGCACGGGAGCTCCGGGCAGGGGGAGTAAGGAACAAGGCTGGCAAACACAGCTTACGTACGTTGGCAAACGGTATTTTTCGGACACCCGCGCGGCCCCGGCGACGGCGTCCGGCCCCTCAGTGGCAGGATCGGTGCCATGTCCGACGCGCGCAAACCCTCCCCCTCCGGCGCCGCCCCGTACGACGCCCTGCTGCTGCTGTCCTTCGGCGGGCCCGAGGGCCCCGAGGACGTCGTCCCGTTCCTGGAGAACGTCACCCGTGGCCGCGGCATCCCCAAGGAGCGGCTGAAGGAGGTGGGCAAGCACTACTTCATGTTCGGCGGGGTCAGTCCGATCAACGGGCAGAACCGCGAGCTGCTCGCCGCGCTGCGCAAGGACTTCGCCGAGCAGGGGCTGGACCTGCCGGTTCACTGGGGCAACCGGAACTGGGCGCCTTACCTGGTCGACACCCTGCGGGAGATGGCCGCCGACGGTCACCGCCGGATCGCCGTGCTCGCCACCAGCGCCTACGCCGGCTACTCGGGCTGCCGCCAGTACCGGGAGAACCTGGCCGACGCGCTGGCCGCGCTCGCCGAGGAGGGCGTGCCCGCCCTGCGGGTCGACAAGCTGCGGCACTTCTACAACCACCCGGGCTTCGTCGAGCCGATGATCGACGCCGCGCTGGCCGCCCTGGCGGAGCTGCCCGAGGCCGTCCGCCCCGGCGCCCGGCTGGCGTTCACCACCCACTCCATCCCGGAGGCGATGGCCGAGACCTCCGGCGCCCCGGACGACCCGGCCCGCGGCCGGCCCGGCGGCGCGTACGTCGCCCAGCACCTGGACGTGGCCCGGCTGATCGTCGCGGCGGTGGCCGAGCGCACCGGTGTGGCCGACCGGCCGTGGGAACTGGTCTACCAGAGCCGCAGCGGGGCCCCGCACATCCCGTGGCTGGAACCCGACATCTGCGACCACCTGGAGGCCCAGCACGCCGACGGCGCGCCCGCCGTGGTGATGGTCCCGATCGGCTTCGTCTCCGACCACATGGAGGTCAAGTACGACCTCGACACCGAGGCCACCGCCAAGGCGGCCGAACTCGGGCTGCCGGTGGCCCGCGCCGCCACCGTCGGCGCCGACCCCCGGTTCGCCGCCGCCGTGCGCGAGCTCGTCCTGGAGCGGGCCGCCACCGAGCGCGGCGAGCGGGTGGTGCGCTGCGCCCTCGGCACCCTCGGTCCCAGCCACGACGTGTGCGCGGTGGACTGCTGCCCCAACCCGCGCGCCCCGCGTCCGGCCGTCGCCGAGCGCTGACCGCGCGCCCCGGCCGCCCCGGGTGTCCGGTCCGCCCCACCCGTCCTGTCCGTCCCGTCCGTCCCGGAGGAGAACCCCGTGCCCACCCCCGCCCTGCCCGACGACCGGCTCCTCGACGACCTGCTGGAGGTCGCCCTGGACGCGGCCCGGCAGGCCGGTGCCCTGCTGCGCGACGGCCGCCCGGCCGACCTCGGTGTGGCCGGTACCAAGAGCAGCCCGGTCGACGTGGTCACCGAGATGGACCTGGCCTCCGAGAAGCTCGTGCTGGAGCTGATCACCGACCGCCGCCCGGAGGACGGCTACCTCGGTGAGGAGGGCGCCGAGCGGCCGGGCACCAGCGGGGTCCGCTGGGTCGTGGACCCGCTCGACGGAACAGTCAACTACCTTTACGGGCTGCCCTCCTGGGCCGTCAGCGTGGCCGCCGAGGTGGACGGCCGGGCGGTCGTCGGCGTGGTGTACGCGCCGGCCCGCGGCGAGCTCTTCCATGCCGTCCTGGGCCGCGGGGCCCGCCTCGACGGCCGCCCGGTCTCGGCCCGCCCGGCCCCGCCCTGGGGCCAGGCGCTGATCGCCACGGGCTTCAACTACGTCCAGCCGGTGCGGGTGCGGCAGGCCGAGGTGCTGCTGGCGCTGATGCCGCAGGTGCGGGACATCCGCCGGGGCGGGGCGGCCGCGGTGGACCTGTGCGACGTGGCCGCGGGGCGGCTGGACGGCTACTACGAGCGGGGCCTGGCCCCCTGGGACCGGGCGGCCGGCTGTCTGATCGCCACCGAGGCCGGCGCCCTGGTCGGCGGCCGCCCCGGGCACGGGCCGGACGGCGAGCTGACCGTGGCCGCCGCCCCGGGGGTGTACGAGCCGCTCCAGGAGCGGCTGGCCGAGCTGCGCGCCTGGGCGGACTGACCGGTTCCGGCCGTCCGCCGCCCCCGGAGCCCCGGTGGCGGCGGACGGCCCCGGACATGCGAAGAGCCCTGACATACGGGGGATGCCAGGGCCTGGGTTCGCACGGCCCCCGCAGGGCCGCTGGTGCCGGAGGTCCGGCGACGGGTCGGTGTGCCGGACGGGTCAGGCAGCGGTGCGGTGGCGCTCCAGCACCGTGTCCACGCCGTGCTCGGCGGCGAGTCGGCGGAGGTCGTCCAGCTCGGACTGCTCCACCTCGGCGAGGAACTCGTCCCCGGCCTCGATCGCGCGGTGCAGGTCCTGCTCGGCGTTGGCTATGCGCTGCAGGATTCCGGCCTTGAAGGCGTCCATACGGGCCCCCTTACTGTGTCGGACGTGCACGGTCGTGCGCTCTCCGCCCCGGGGAGGTCCAGCCGGTGAAAGCACCCAAGCCGGATGGTGGTGAATCTCCGGATGGATGCGGAGCGGCCGCGGGCCGCTTCCGGTGATGCCCAGCCCCAGGGCCGGCGCGGATGAACGCACGGCGGGTGGGTGCGACCGGCCGTCGGCCAGATCGCGGGTGTGCAGCTGTCCTCCCCGCCCCCACGGCGGGGAAACCTTCCGGCGCGAGAAAGTTGCCTGTGTCACAGTCCAAGCGGAGTGGTCCGGATACGAACGGTCACCGTCGCGGACCCCGACTCCCTGCCTGAGGGGCAGCTTATCGCTGCTTTACCGCCGGACCAGGCAGGATGGAGGCACCGTCGGAGCCGTGCGTCCGCTTCCGGGGCCGGCCTGGAGAAGGGACAACGACCGTGCGGGTTCTCGTCGTCGAGGACGAGCAGCTGCTTGCCGAGGCCGTCGCGACCGGCCTGCGCCGCGAGGCGATGGCCGTCGACGTGGTGTACGACGGGGAGGCCGCGCTCCAGCGCATCGCGGTCAACGACTACGACGTCGTCGTCCTGGACCGCGATCTTCCGCTGGTGCACGGGGACGACGTCTGCCGCAAGGTGGTCGAGCAGGGCCTGGCGACCCGGGTGATCATGCTGACCGCCTCCGGCGACATCAGCGACCGGGTCGAGGGCCTGGAGATCGGCGCGGACGACTACCTTCCGAAGCCGTTCGCCTTCAGCGAACTCGTCGCCCGGGTAAGGGCGCTGGGCCGCCGCGCGACCATCCCGCTGCCCCCGGTGCTGGAGCGCGCCGGCATCTCGCTCGACCCCGGCCGGCGCGAGGTGATCCGCGACGGCCGCACCGTCCAGCTCGCCCCCAAGGAGTTCGCCGTCCTGGAGGTGCTGATGCGGGCCGGCGGCGCCGTCGTCTCCGCCGAGCAGCTCCTGGAGAAGGCCTGGGACGAGCACACCGACCCGTTCACCAACGTCGTGCGCGTCACCGTGATGACGCTGCGCCGCAAGCTCGGCGACCCGCCGGTGATCGTCACCGTGCCGGGCTCCGGCTACCGGATCTGACGACCGGAGTCCGCCCACCCCGGGACTCCCCGCCGTGAGCGCCCGCCCCGGCGGACGCACCGAGAGGACCATCATGACCACCCCGCCCCCGGCCGGCGGGCCCTCCGGCGCGCCCGCCGGCGGTCCGCGTGCCGTCCCCCCGAAGCCCCTGACCCCGCCGCGCGTCCACCGCCCCGGGCACTACGTCCCCGGCGACGGCATGCTCGCCTGGCTGCCCTTCCGCCCCACCATCCGGATGCGACTCACCCTGCTCTACGGCGGGATGTTCCTGATGGCCGGCGTCGTGCTGCTGCTCCTGATGTACGTGTTCTTCCAGGACGCCGTCTCGTACCTCTCGCCGCGCCAGCTGCTCTTCGACGGCAACAGCGTCCGGGTCACCAGCCCCGACGGCACCGTCCGCACCATGGACACCGCGGCGTTCAACCAGTGGCAGGCCGCCGACTTCCTGGCGCGCTCCAACTCCGCGCTCAACATCCTGCTGCGCAAGTCGCTGACCATGCTGGTCTGCCTCGCCGTGATCGCCTTCGTGGCCGGCTACGCGATGGCCGGCCGGGTGCTGCGCCCGCTGGGCCGGATCACCCGCACCGCCCGCGACGTGGCCTCCTCCGACCTGCACCGCCGGATCGAGCTGGACGGCCCGGACGACGAGCTCAAGGAGCTCGCCGACACCTTCGACGGCATGCTGGACCGGCTGGACCGCTCCTTCGACTCCCAGCGCCGCTTCGTCGCCAACGCCTCGCATGAGCTGCGCACCCCGCTGGCGATCAACCGCACCCTGCTGGAGGTCCAGCTCTCCGATCCGGGGGTCTCGCCCGACCTCCAGCAGCTGGGGAAGACCCTGCTGGCCACCAACGAGCGCAGCGAGCAGCTCGTCGAGGGCCTGCTGCTGCTCGCCCGCAGCGAGAACGAGCTGACCGAGCGGCGCCCGGTGGAGCTGTCCGAGGTGGCCACCCGGGCGCTGGAGCAGACCCGGGGGGAGGCCGACAAGCGCGAGGTCGAGCTGCGCTCGAAGCTCGATCCGGCCATGGCCGCCGGCAACGGCGTCCTGCTGGAACGGCTCGCGCTCAACCTGCTGCAGAACGCCGTCCGCTACAACACCCCGGGCGGCTGGGTCGAGCTGGCCACCACCGCGGTGCCCGGCGGCGGCGAGCTGGTGGTGTCCAACACCGGCCCGGTGGTGCCCGGGTACGAGCTGGAGCACATCTTCGAGCCGTTCCGCCGGATCAAGGGTGCCGACCGCACCCGCAGCGACAAGGGGGTCGGGCTCGGCCTGTCCATCGTCCGCTCGGTGGTGCGCGCCCACGGCGGCACCATCGAGGCCACGCCGCGCGCCGGCGGCGGCCTCACGATGAGGGTCCGCATCCCCTCTCCGTAAGGGTCCAACGCCCCTTCCGCGGGTGACCGTTTCCTGCCGCCCCCGCCAGGCCCGTCAAGACGACATAAGGCCTGGCGGGGGCGGCTTGTCATTTCCGCCCCGAGCAACTTACGGTGTCGTAACCTACGCAACCGTAGGTGAATCCGCCGGCGGCCCGTCGGCGGGTGTGGGGACGTCGTGTCCCCGTTCAGCGCGCCGCGCCCGTCCCAGCGCGTGCCGTCCCCTCAGGAGCAAGACCGTGACCATCGCCCCTGTGCAGAGCAGCTCCTCGCTCGTCGCGAGCGGCTGGACCGACGCGCGGCTGATCCTCGCCCTCGAAGAGGTCGTCGAGAAGGAGCTCAACCGCCACCTGGGCGTCGCCAAGGAGTGGATGCCGCACGAGTTCGTCCCGTGGAGCCAGGGCCGCGACTTCGACGGCGTGCTCGGCGGCGAGGCCTGGGCGCTCGAGCAGTCCCAGGTGACGGCGGTGGGCCGGGTGTCGCTGGTGGTGAACCTGCTGACCGAGGACAACCTGCCCAGCTACCACCACGAGATCGCGACCATGTTCGGCCGGGAGGGTGCCTGGGGCACCTGGGTGCACCGCTGGACGGCCGAGGAGGGGCGTCACGGGATAGCCATCCGCGACTACCTGCTCGCCACCCGGGCGGTCGACCCGGTGGAGCTGGAGCGGGCCCGGATGAGCCACATGTCGGAGGGCTTCGAGTCCGACAACGCGCACAGCATGCTGCACTCGGTCGCCTACGTGGCCTTCCAGGAGCTCGCCACCCGCATCGCGCACCGCAACACCGGCAAGTACGCCGGCGACCCGCTCTGCGAGCAGCTGCTGGCGAAGATCGCCAACGACGAGAACCTGCACATGGTCTTCTACCGGAACCTGCTCAAGGCCGCCCTGGAGATCGCCCCCGACCAGGCCATGCGGGCCGTCGCCGACGTGGTCACCGACTTCCGGATGCCCGGCCACGGGATCCCCGGCTTCGAGCGCGCCGCCGCGCAGATCGCCCTCGGCGGGGTGTACAACCTGCGCATCCACCACGACGACGTGCTCCAGCCGGTGCTGCGGCACCTCAAGGTGATGGAGCTCGGCGGGCTCGGCCCGGAGGGCCTGCTGGCGCAGAACGAGCTGGGCGTGTTCCTGGACGGGCTGGACGGCCAGGCCCGGAAGTTCGAGGAGCGCCAGGCCGCCCTGATGGCGCGCCGCGCGGCCCGGAAGAACGCCGGCTGAGGCATCCGGGGCATCGCGCCGACCGGGTGGGGGGTCGGTACCCCGACCGGTCGGCGTGGGTGGATTTTCCAGGGTTTGCCCTGGAAGATTCCTAACGTGACCAAGCTCACACCGTGTCGCTCCACGATTCCGGGCAACCCCGGAGAGTGATCACCCGCCCAGGGGTGCCGATCGCGGTCCGTGACCGGATTCCGGCCCCGGACCGATCCGCGCGATCGGTCGGCATCCCTGGCGGGCAAGGGATTTCGTGGGCGCCCGCACCCTCCGCGCTCACTGTGCGTGGTCGGTTCGACGGGCCCGGGGAGGGCCGGCGATGGCCCAGCGTGAGGCCTTCCGCAGCCCCGGGGATCAACCCGATGGAGCCCGGGCTGAGTGTCGATTGAGTAACAGGGCTTGAAGTAAGGCAAAATCTCCGCCTCGGGTCGGGCACAAGACCGACCTCCCATGCGTTACGTGCGCTGGAGATACCGCACACACCGCACAACCCGGAGGGGGAGAGCGAAAAATGGCAACCGACTACGACACCCCACGCAAGACCGACGATGACGTCAACGAGGACAGCATCGAGGAGCTCAAGGCTCGGCGCAGCGACAAGAGCAACAGCTCCGTCGACGTCGACGACTTCGAGGCGGCCGAGGGGATGGAGCTCCCCGGCGCCGACCTCTCCAACGAGGAACTCGCCGTGCGCGTCCTGCCGAAGCAGGCCGACGAGTTCACCTGCATGAGCTGCTTCCTGGTGCACCACCGCAGCCAGCTCTACAGCGAGAAGAACGGCAACCCGATCTGCCGGGACTGCGGCAACTGAGCACCGCGGCGGAAAGGGCCCGGTGCCCGCGGCTGCGCCCGCGGGACCGGCACACCGCTCCTTCCGGCCCCGGGCAGCGGGGCCGGGCGGCAGAACCGGGAACCGTCCGCACGGACGGGCCCGGGAGGGCGGAGTCGGCCGGTGAACCGGCCAGGACAAAGTCGTAGGGACGGTCCCGCACCAGCGGAACCGTCCCTCTCCGTATGTCCGGCCACTTCCGGGCCGGTCCGTCCCCGGGCCGGCCGGGCGGCGCCCGGCCGGCCCCGCCTCAGGCGCGGGTGCCGCGCCGGGCGTCCTCCAGGGCCTCCGCCAGCTTCATCGGCGAGCGGGTCGACAGATAGAGGTACGGCGTCGGGTCGGCCGGGTCCGTCACCTCGATCCGCAGCGCCGTCGGGACGTAGCTGCGCAGCAGCATGAAGGCGCGCGGGTCGGCCTTGGGGCCGCGCCAGGCGGCCGCCTCGGCGGGGCTCAGCGCCTGCGCGCCGCCGAGCGCGTCCACCGGGATCCGGGCCGGTCCGGCCACCAGGGAGCCCTGGACCACGCGGATCCGGGCCGAGCCGTAGCTGCTGATCGCGACCGCGCCGGCGGCGATCCCGACCACCAGCCCGATCAGCGCGGCCGGGCCGCTGACCCGGATCAGGACCAGCGTGAGCGTGAGGCCCATCGCGATCGGGAGCAGCCACCAGGAACGCGGCACCGTGAGGCGTTCGTCGTACATGCCCTCCATTGTGGTCGCCCTGACGCCCGGGGCGGGACGCCACCCCCACCGGAGGCTCCCTACCCCTGGGTAGGCTGGGGCCCCGTGACCGGTACGACAGCCCCCAGCACCCCCACCGACCGGCCGGCGCCCGCCATGCCGCCGACCCCGACCACCCCGCCGCCGGACGCCGTCCTGCCGGAGCGCCACCCCCAGGCGCCCGCCCCCGGCACCCGGCTCGGCTCCCACTACGAGCACTGCTTCGGCTGCGGCCCGCAGCACCCCGGCGGCCTGCGGATCGACGCCGTCGCCGGCGAGGGCCTCGACGTCACCGCCGAGTTCGCCGTCCGCGACGCCCACCAGGGCGGCCCCGGCCTGGCCCACGGCGGACTGCTGACCACCGCCATGGACGAGACGCTCGGCACGCTCAACTGGCTGCTGCACGCCCCCGCCGTGACCGGCCGGCTGGAGACCGACTTCCTCAGCCCGGTGCCCGTCGACTCCGTGCTGCACCTGCGCGCCTGGATCACCGGCGTGCGGGGCCGCAAGATCTACAGCGCCGCGGAGGCGCGGATAGGCGGGCCGGACGGACCGGTCGCCGTGCGTGCTCAAGCCCTCTTCATCCAGGTGAAGCTGGAACACTTCACCACGCACGGTCGCCCCGAGGACATCGAGAAGGTCCTCGACGACCCGGACCTGATGAAGCGCGCACGAGCCTTTGAGGTGAACCCTTGAGCACCACCCCCCGCCCGCAGTTGGACGTCCTGATCAAGCGCATCGACCCCGAGCTGCCGCTGCCCGCCTACGCGCAGCCCGGGGACGCCGGCGCCGATCTGCGCACCACCGTCGACGCCGAACTGGCCCCCGGCGAGCGGGCCGTGCTGCCGACGGGCATCGCCATCGCCCTGCCGGACGGCTACGCGGCCTTCGTGCACCCGCGGTCCGGGCTGGCAGCTCGTTGCGGTGTTGCCCTCGTGAACGCCCCGGGGACGGTCGATGCCGGGTACCGTGGAGAGATCAAGGTGATCGTCGTCAATCTGGACCCGCGCGAGGGGGTCAGCTTCCGCCGAGGGGACCGGATCGCCCAGCTGGTGATCCAGCAGGTCGAGAAGGCCCGTTTCCACGAGGTGGAGGAGCTGCCTGGGTCGGCACGCGCCGAGGGCGGGTTCGGGTCGACCGGCGGCCACGCCGCGGTCTAGCATGCCCGCGGCCTCGCAGGAAGCCGAGCAGGTATTCGCATCGGTCTTGGACCGGGAAGGACAGTGACCGTGTTCCGTCGTCGCCAGAAGAGCGAGGACGCTGTCGAGCAGCTCGCCGACGACGCCATCAGCGCCGACGAGACGGCCGATGACGTCGAAGGTTCCGCCGAGAGCGAGAACGTGACCGACCTGGACCCGGCCGACAAGGTCGGCCTCCCGCCGGCCCCGCGGCCGGACGGTCCGTGGGACCACTCCGAGCTGGAGAACCCCGAAGAGGGACGGGTCGACCTCGGGGGTCTGCTGGTCCCCGGTGTCGAGGGCATGGAGCTGCGCGTCGAGGTCGCCGGTGACGCGATCGTGGCCGCCACCCTCGTGCTCGGCAACAGCGCCATCCAGCTCCAGGCCTTCGCGGCCCCGAAGTCGGAGGGCATCTGGGGGGAGGTCCGGGAGGAGATCGCCAACGGCATCACCTCGCAGGGCGGCCTCATCGAGGAGGAGGAGGGCCCGCTCGGCTGGCACCTCCGCGCCCAGGTCCCCGTGCAGCTGCCGGACGGCACCCAGGGCGTGCAGCTGGTGCGGTTCGTCGGCTGCGACGGTCCGCGCTGGTTCCTGCGCGGCGTGATCTCGGGCCAGGCCGCGGTGCAGCCGGAGATGGCCGGGATCCTGGAGCAGGTCTTCCGGCAGACGGTCGTCGTGCGCGGCGAGTCCCCGATGGCTCCCCGCGACCCGATCGTCCTGAAGCTTCCCGAGGACGCCCAGATGGTCGCCGACGGCGGCGGGGCGGCCGTTGCCGCCAGCGAGGGCGACAACCGCTTCGGCGGCACCTCGCTCGACCCGTTCGCGCGTGGTCCGGAGATCACCGAGGTCCGCTGACCCGGCTCCGGCCGGATCCGCACGTCGGCACTGATCGCCCCTGCCCGGGAGCCCGGGCAGGGGCGATTTGCATGTGGCGGGCCGGTCCCCGTACAGTTCCGGAGTCGCCGCGGGAGACCGGGGCGGCAAAGCGGAAAGCGAATCCGATGAATGAAACTCCGGAAAACGGGGCGGAAAACATCTGATAAGCTGGAAACACGAAAGAACGAAGCCCGGAGGGTCCGCTGGAAGGCGGTCCGAAGGAAGCGTCCGTTCCTTGAGAACT
>NZ_JBEZUT010000257.1:0-12908 GCF_040636595.1 Kitasatospora sp. NPDC036755 | reverse complement strand
GGCCCAGAACCGCAGCCCGGTGAGCGAGGGCAGGCGGCTGGGGCCTGTGGTGGACATCGGCGCTCCGGAGGAGGGGACTTCGGGGACGGCGGCGGGCGCCCGGGTGAACGAGCCCGGCGGCCCCGAAGTCACGGTTACGGCGGCCGAGGGGCCCGGCCGTCCACCCGGCGGGCGCGTCCGGCGACGGGCTGCGAGGACGCGTAACCTGCTGGAGCGGACCGGATGGAGGGGTCGATGACGGTGGAGGAGCAGCGAGCCGGGAGCCGGGTCAGCCGGCCGGAGAACCGGCTGGTGCGGCGCGGGTTCACCGATCCCGCGCGGGCGGTGCGGCTGCTGGAGGGCCCCGGCCTGGAGGGACTGGCCGACGACCCCGTGCTGCTGGACGCGCTCGGCGCCACCGCCGACCCCGACCTCGCGCTGCTCGGACTGGCCCGGCTGCTGGAGGCCGACGAGGAGGTCGACCGGCACACCCTGCGCGACACCCTCACCACCTCCAAGCCGCTGCGCGACCGGCTGCTCGGCGTGCTCGGCGTCTCCACCGCGCTCGGCGAGCACCTGGCCCGGCACCCGCACGACTGGCACGTGCTGGTCACCTTCGAACTGCGCGACATGCACCCCGGCCCGGAGGACTTCCGCCGCGCCCTCGCCGAGGGCGTCCGGGACTCCGACCTCGGCCCCGCGAACGCGCTGCGCGTCGCCTACCGCCGGTGCCTGCTCGCCATCGCCGCCCGCGACCTCACCGGCACCACCGACCTCGCGCAGACCGCCGCCGAACTCGCCGACCTGGCCGGCGCCACCCTCCAGACCGCCCTGGACCTCGCCGCCGAGCAGGACCCGGAGGCCGCCGGGGCCTGCCGGCTCGCCGTGATCGGCATGGGCAAGTGCGGCGGCCGCGAGCTCAACTACGTCTCGGACGTCGACGTGGTCTTCGTCGCCGAACCGCGCGAGGGAGTGGACGAGCAGGAGGCGATCAGGGCCGCCACCCGGCTGGCCGCCGCCCTCACCCGGCTGTGCGCTGACACCACCGGCGAGGGCACCATCTGGCCGGTGGACGCCAACCTGCGCCCCGAGGGCCGCAACGGCCCGCTGGTGCGCACCCTGGCCAGCCACCTCGCCTACTACCAGCGCTGGGCCAAGACCTGGGAGTTCCAGGCGCTGCTCAAGGCCCGCCCGGTCGCCGGGGACGCGGAGCTCGGCGCCGCGTACGTGGAGGCGCTCGCCCCGCTGGTCTGGCAGGCCGCCGCCCGGGAGAACTTCGTCGCCGACGTGCAGCAGATGCGCCGCCGGGTGATCGACTCCATCCCGGCCACCGAGCTGGACCGCCAGCTCAAGCTCGGCCCCGGCGGGCTGCGCGACGTCGAGTTCTCGGTGCAGCTGCTCCAGCTGGTGCACGGCCGCACCGACCCGGCGCTGCGCAGCGGCAACACCCTGGAGGCGCTGGCCGCGCTCTCCCGCGGCGGGTACGTGGGCCGAGCCGACGCCGCCTCGCTGGACGCCGCGTACCGCTTCCTGCGCTCGCTGGAGCACCGTATCCAGCTGTACCGGCTGCGCCGCACCCACCTGATGCCCACCGGGGCCGAGGACCTGCGTCGGCTGGCCCGCTCGCTGGCGGCGCTGATCAACGGCGACACCCGTGCCGACCCGGTGGCCGCGCTGCACCGCGAGTGGAAGCGCCACGCGGTGGAGGTCCGGCGGCTGCACGAGAAGCTGTTCTACCGGCCGCTGCTCGACGCCGTCGCCGAACTGCCGCCCGGCGCCACCGGGCTGACCCCGGACGCGGCCCGGGCCCGGCTGGAGGCGCTGGGCTACACGGACCCGGCGGCCGCGCTGCGGCACCTCAGCGCGCTCGCCTCCGGGGTGAGCCGCAAGGCGGCGATCCAGCGCACCCTGCTGCCGGTGCTGCTCGGCTGGTTCGCCGAATCCGCCGACCCGGACGCCGGGCTGCTCAACTTCCGCCAGGTCTCCGACGCGCTCGGCCGCACCCCCTGGTACCTGCGGCTGCTGCGGGACGAGAGCGCCGCCGCCGAACAGCTGGCCCGGGTGCTGTCCGCCGGCCGGCTCGCCCCCGACCTTTTGCTGCGCGCCCCCGAGGCGGTGGCCATGCTGGGCGACCCGAACGGCCTGGAACCGCGCGGCCGGGCGGCGCTGCAGTCGGAGATACTGGCCGCCGTCGGCCGGGCCGGGTCCACCCGGGCCGCGGTGGCCGCGGCCCGCTCGGTGCGCCGCCGGGAGCTGTTCCGCACCGCCGCCGCGGACGTGCTCGGGCGGCTCGGGGACGACCCGGCCGAGGCGCTGGACGCCGCCGGGGAGGCGCTCACCGCGCTCAACGCCGCCACCCTGGGCGGCGCGCTGCGCGCCTGCGTCGCCGGCTGGGAGGCCGAGCACGGGGACCTGCCGACCCGGATCTCGGTGATCGCGATGGGCCGCTTCGGCGGCCACGAACTGGGCTACGGCTCGGACGCGGACGTGCTCTTCGTCCACGAGCCGCTGCTCGGCTCGCTGGAGGAGGAGGCCGCCCGGGCCGCCCAGGCGGTCTGCAACGAGCTGCGCACCCAGCTGGGCGCGCCCTCCACCGAGCCGCCGCTGCTGGTCGACGCGGACCTGCGGCCGGAGGGCCGCAGCGGCCCGCTGGTGCGCACCCTCGCCTCGTACGCGGCGTACTACCGGCGCTGGTCGCACGCCTGGGAGAGCCAGGCGCTGCTGCGGGCCGAGCCGGTGGCCGGGGACGAGGCGCTGGGCGCGCGGTTCCGGCAGCTGATCGACCCGCTGCGCTACCCCGGCGGCGGGGTGCCGGAGCGGGACGTGGTGGAGATCCGCCGGATCAAGGCGCGGATCGAGGCCGAACGGCTGCCGCGCGGCGCCGACCCGACCACCCACACCAAGATCGGCCGGGGCGGGCTGGCGGACGTCGAGTGGACGGTGCAGCTGCTGCAGCTCCGGTACGGGCACGAGGTGCCGGCCCTGCGCACCACCCGGACCAGGGCGGCGCTGGCGGCCGCCGTGGCGGCCGGGCTGGTCGAGCCGGAGGACGCCGAGGTGCTGGACGCGGCCTGGGTGCTGGCCTCCCGGGTGCGGGCGGCGGTGATGCTGGTGCGCGGGCGGCCGGGGGACAGCTTCCCGGGGGAGGCCAGGGAACTGGCCGGGGTGGCCCGCTACCTCGGGTACGGCTCCGGGCACAGCGGGGAGCTGCTGGACGACTACCGGAGGGTCACCCGGCGGGCCCGGGCGGTGGTGGACCGGCTGTTCTACGGCACCGGCTGACGGGCGCGGCCGGACCGGTACGGCGGACGGCGGACCGCGGCCGTACGGCGGGCGGGTACGCGAGAGGGGCCCCGCTCGGGGGCCCCTCTCGATGTCCGGCTTTCCGGGCCGACGGCGTTCGGGCTACCGGCGCGCGCTGGTGACCGCGGGCTCGCTCCACTGCTCCGGGACGGTGATCGGCTGCTCCTCCACCGTCTCCCGGGCGGGCACCCTGGGCAGCCTGTACACCCACTCGTGGTACATCCACCGGGCGGTGAGGAAGCCCACCATCAGACAGAGCGCGCCGCCGACGGCGTCCATCCAGAAGTGGTTGGCGGTGGAGACGATGACCACCAGGGTGGTGGCCGGGTACAGCAGGCCGAGCACCCTGACCCACGTGCGGCGGGCCAGGAAGAAGATCGCCAGACCGCACCACGTCGACCAGCCGATGTGCATGGAGGGCATCGCCGCGTACTGGTTGGAGACGTGCGCGGCGGGCCCGGAGGCCATCGAGCCCCAGGTGCCGTGGACCTTCACGGTGTCGATGAAGCCGCCGTCGGTCATCAGCCGGGGCGGGGCCAGCGGGAAGAAGTAGAAGCCGACCAGCGCGATCCCGGTGGTGATGAACAGCACGCTGCGGGCGGCGACGTAGCGTCCGGGGTGGCTGCGGTAGAGCCAGACCAGGACGCCGATCGTGATCACGAAGTGCAGCGTCGCGTAGTAGTAGTTCATCCCCGTGATGAGCCACCCGACGCTGTCCACGGCGTGGTTGACCGAGCGCTCGACGGCGATGCCGAGGTGGTGCTCCAGGTCCCAGATCCAGCGCGCGTGCTTCTGGGCTATCGCCTCCTGCTCGGGCACCGCGTTGCGGACGAGCGAGTAGAGCCAGTAGCTGATCCCGATGAGCGCCAGCTCGAACCAGATCCGCGGCCTGGCCGGTGAGCGGCGCTGGGCGCTGATGCGGCCGCGCAGGGTGGCCGTACGGGACTGGGCGGCACGGGTGGTTCCATCGGACAGGCGGCCGGGGACGGCCTTCGCTGCTTCGGAACCGCCACCGCTGGCCGCTTCGGCGCGCCTGGCGTCGCCTCGCTGGATCTCGGTCGGTTCCCCCATGGACGGCAAGTCTGCCAGACGGCTCGTAGCCGACTGCTCATCCTCTGGAAGTGGATTCTTCACCGGCTGTCCCCCTTGAGGGGTAGGGGCCGGCTGCCACCGGGGCGGGGGGTGCTCGGGGGTTCGGTGCGTACCGGTGGGACGGACATACGTCCCATTGTCACGCCCGTCGCTCCGAGGGAGTAATCGGGGTGGTCGCGGGCGCCGCTCGCGCACCTGGAGTTTCCGGCTACGAAACGGTTTCTGCATCTTGCTGAAACATATTGCAGGCCGCTAGCTTCCTGGGAAAATCGATCGCCCCTTCCCCTAAGGGAGCCCTCAGTGGCCGATGCCCCGCTCCGCCCCCGACGGAGCACTGCCCGACGAACCACCGTCCGCCGCAGACCACCGGGCCGCACCGCCGTCCTGCTGGCCGCCGCGCTGACCGCCGCCACCCTCGGCGGCGCCCCCGCGGCCCTCGCCGCCGCCCCGCCGGCCCCGCCCTCGGACGCCGCGCTGGCGGCCACCGCCGGGCGGCACGACCTCACCCGCGAACAGTTCTACTTCGTCCTGCCCGACCGCTTCGCCAACGGCGACACCGCCAATGACACCGGCGGCATCACCGGCGGGCGGCTGGAGAACGGCTTCGACCCCGCGGACAAGGGCTTCTACCACGGCGGCGACCTGGCCGGGCTGATCCAGCGGCTCGACTACATCCAGGACCTCGGCACCACCGCGATCTGGATGGCGCCGATCTTCAAGAACAAGCCGGTACAGGGCAGCGGGGCCGACACCTCGGCCGGGTACCACGGCTACTGGATCACCGACTTCACCCAGGTCGACCCGCACTTCGGCACCAACGAACAGCTCAAGGACCTGATCGCCAAGGCCCACGCCCGCGGCATCAAGGTCTTCTTCGACGTCATCACCAACCACACCGCCGACGTCATCGACTACGCCGAGAAGCAGTACGGCTACCGCTCCACCGGCGCGTACCCGACGCTCGACGCGGGCGGCAACCCGGTGGACGAGACCGCCGTCGCCGACGCGGGCGGCCCCTGGCCGCGGACCACCAAGGACTCCTTCCCCTACACCCCGGTCTTCCGCACCCCGGCCGACGCCGCCGCCAAGACCCCGTCCTGGCTCAACGACCCGGCGCTCTACCACAACCGGGGCGACTCGACCTTCGTCGGCGAATCCGCCACCGAGGGGGACTTCAGCGGCCTGGACGACCTCGACACCCAGAACCCCAAGGTGGTGAAGGGCTTCGAGAAGGTCTACCAGCAGTGGGTCGAGGACGTCGGCGTGGACGGCTTCCGGATCGACACCGTCAAGCACGTCGACATGGCGTTCTGGCAGCAGTGGGCCCCCGCGCTCAAGGACTTCGCCGCCAAGCGGGGCAACAAGAAGTTCTTCATGTTCGGCGAGGTCTACTCCGGGGACCCGGCCGTCACCGCGCCGTACGTCACCAAGGGCAGGCTCCAGGCCACCCTGGACTTCCCGTTCCAGGGCGCGGCCCGCTCCTACGTCTCGCAGGGCGGCTCGGCGCGCAACCTCGCCGACGTCTACGCCCAGGACTACCGCTACACCGGCGCCGACACCGACGCGTACGAGCTGCCCACCTTCCTCGGCAACCACGACATGGGACGCTTCGGCTCCTTCCTGCTCGCCGACAACCCCGGCGCCGACGAGGCGACCCTGCTGAAGAAGGACCGGCTCGGCACCGAGCTGCAGTTCCTCACCCGCGGCCAGCCCGTCGTCTACTACGGCGACGAGCAGGGCTTCACCGGCGCGGGCGGCGACAAGGACGCCCGGCAGGACGTGTTCGCCTCGAAGACGGCCTCCTACAACGGGGACCGGGTGCTCGGCGGGCCCTCCGGCCCGGCCGACCGGTACGGGCAGGGCGGCGAGCTCTACCAGGGCGTCGCCGGGCTCGCGAAGCTGCGCCGGGACAACCCGGCCCTGGCCGACGGCGCCCAGATCGAGCGCTACGCCGCCGACGGCGCGGGCGTCTACGCCTTCTCCCGGATCGACGCCCAGCAACAGGTCGAGTACCTGGTCGCGGTCAACAACGCGGCCGAGGCGAAGACCGTCACCCTGGACACCTTCTCGGCGGGCATGGGCTTCGACCGGATCCACCCGTCCGCGGGGGAGCGGACCACCAGCGGCTCCGACCGCCGGGTGACGGTCACCGTGCCGGCGCTCTCCTCCGTGGTGTTCAAGGCGGACGGCCGGCTCGCGGCCGTCGGCGCCGCGCCGCGGATCTCGGTGCGGCCGCCCGCGGACGGCTCCTCCGGGCTGGTCACCGTCGGCGCCGCGGTGGACGGCGGCGGCTTCGACCGGGTGAGCTTCGCCGCCCAGACCGGCAACGGACCCTGGCGGACCTTGGGCACCGCCGACACCGGGAAGTACGCCGTCACCCAGGACCTGGGCGCCGTCGCCCCCGGCACGGTGGTCCGCTACAAGGCCGTGGTGCGGGACTCCAGCGGCCACCTGCGCTCCGCCACCGCGAGCTTCACCACCGGCGCCCCCGCGCCCAAGCCGGCGCCCACCGCCGGCTCCCGCCCGTACGCCGTCGTCCACTACAACCGGCCGGACGGCGACTACGACGGCTGGAACCTCTACGCCTGGGGCGACCTCGCCGACGGCGAGGCCACCCAGTGGCCCGCCGGGCACGCCTTCACCGGGCGGGACGCGTACGGCGCCTTCGCGTACGTGCGGCTCAAGCCCGGCGCCTCGGACGTCGGCTTCGTCGTGGAGAAGGACGGCGTCAAGGACGTCGACGCCGACCGGCACCTCGACGTCGGCAGCACCGGCGAGGTGTGGATCGCGCAGGGCGACCCCGCCGTGCGCACCACCGACCCCGGCCCGGGCAACACCCAGCCCGCGAACACCGCCGTCATCCACTACAACCGGGCCGACGGCGACTACGACGGCTGGGGCCTGCACGACTGGACCGGCGCCGCCGCCCCGACCGACTGGGGCAAGCCGCTGACACCGGTGCGCCGCGACGCCTTCGGCGCCGTCTTCGAGGTGCCGCTGGCCGCCGGGGCCACCAGCCTCAGCTACATCCTGCACAAGGGCAACGACAAGGACCTGCCCACCGACCAGTCACTGGACTTCGCCGTCAACGGCAAGGAGGTCTGGATCCTCGGCGGCCGCGAGGGCTACCTGCTGCCGCAGAACCCGGCCGCCTCCTCGCAGATCGACCTGACCGGCGCCAAGGCCCAGTGGATCGACGCCCGGACCGTCGCCGTCCCGGCGAACTACGGCGCCGGCGACGACGCCCTGGCCGGCGGCACCAGCGCCCAGCTGGTGTACGACCCCGAGGGCGGCATCCGGGCGGAGCGGGGCGCGCTCACCAAGCCCGGCAGGTGGCTGCGGCTCACCCCGGTCAAGGGCGGGCTGACCGACGCCCAGAAGGGCGAGTACCCGCACCTTGCGGGCTACCGGGCCTTCACCGTGGACCCCCGGGACGCCGCCCGCGTCCCGGCCGCGCTCCGCGGCCAGCTGCTGTTCACCGAACACCTGCCCAGCGGCGCCGTGCTCGCCGCCACCGGGGTGCAGACCCCGGGCGTGCTGGACGACCTGTACGCGGGCAGGACCGGGAAGGTCGACTTCGGACCGGCTTACTACAACGGCAAGGTGGCGCTGTCGCTGTGGGCGCCGACCGCGCAGGAGGTCTCCGTCCAGGTCTTCGACAGCGCCACCGGGGGCACCCCGAAGACGCTGCCGCTGAAGCGGGACGACGAGACCGGAGTGTGGGAAGTCGTCCGCGACAAGCGCGAGTTGGACGGCAAGTACTACCTGTACCAGGTGAAGGTCTGGGCGCCCTCGACCCAGCAGCTGGTGGTCAACACCGTCACCGACCCGTACTCGGTGGCGCTGTCCACCGACTCGAAGCGGAGCCTGGTCGCCGACCTCGACGCCAGGGAGCTGAAGCCGAAGGGGTGGGACGACCACGCCCGCCCGCAGGCCGTCCCGCCCGCCCGGCAGCAGATCCAGGAGCTGCACGTCCGGGACTTCTCGGTCGAGGACCGGACCGTCCCGGCCGCCGAGCGCGGCACCTACCTGGCGTTCACCGAGTCCGACTCGGCCGGGATGCGGCACCTGAAGGAGCTCGCCGAGGCCGGGGTGACCACGGTGCACCTGCTGCCGACCTTCGACATCGCCACCATCCGGGAGAACGGGGCGGACCGGAAGCTGCCCGCCTGCGACCTCGCGTCCCTTCCGGCGGACGGGCCGAAGCAGCAGGAGTGCGTGGCGGCCGTGGCCGCCGACGACGCGTACAACTGGGGCTACGACCCGCTGCACTACAACGTGCCGGAGGGCTCCTACGCGACCGATCCGGTCGGGACGGCCCGGACCGTCCAGTTCCGGCAGATGGTGCAGGCGATGCACGCGGCCGGGCTGCGGGTGGTGCTCGACGTGGTCTACAACCACACCGCCGCCAGTGGCCAGGCCGAGCACTCGGTGCTGGACCGGGTCGTTCCCGGCTACTACCAGCGCCTCGACGACAACGGCAAGGTGACGGCGGACAGTTGCTGCGCCGACACCGCGCCCGAGCACGCCATGATGAACCGGCTCGTGGTCGACTCGGTGACGCTCTGGGCCCGCGAGTACAAGGTCGACGGCTTCCGCTTCGACCTGATGGGCCTGGACCCGAAGTCCACCATGCTGGACGTGCAGGCCGCCCTGCGGAAGATGACGCCGGACTCGGACGGCGTGGACGGGAAGAACGTCCTCCTGTACGGCGAGGGCTGGAACTTCGGCGTCGTCGCGAACAACGCCAGGTTCGAGCAGGCCACCCAGGCCAACATGGCCGGCACCGGCATCGCCACCTTCGACGACCGGATCCGGGACGCCGCCCGCGGCGGCAACTTCATGCTGAACTCCGCCCCGCAGCAGGGCTTCGCCTCGGGCCTGTACACCGACCCGAACGGCTCGGCCGCGAACGGCACCCCGGAGGAGCAGAAGGCCCGGCTGCTGCACCAGATGGACCAGCTGAAGGTCGGGCTGACCGGCAACCTGGCCGGCTACTCCTTCACCGACAGCTCCGGAAAGCCCGTCACCGGCGCCCAGGTCGACTACAACGGCGCCCCGACCGGCTACGCCGCCAAGCCCGGCGAGGCGGTGGAGTACGTGGACGCCCACGACAACACCGACCTCTTCGACGCGCTCGCGTACAAGCTGCCGACCGGCACCGCGCCCGCCGACCGGGCCCGGATGCAGGCGCTCGGGCTCTCACTGACCGCGCTCACCCAGGGCGCGGGCTTCGCCCAGGCCGGCAGCGACCTGCTGCGCTCCAAGTCGCTCGACTCCAACTCCTACGACTCGGGGGACTGGTTCAACGCGATCCACTGGAACGCGGCGGACGGCAACGGCTGGGGCCGCGGCCTGCCGATGGCGAAGGACAACCAGGAGCAGTGGCCGGCCGCCCGATCCCTGCTGGCCGACCCGAAGCTGACCGTCGGCGCGGCCGACATCCTGGCGACCTCGGCGCAGTACCGGGAGTTCCTGCGGATCAAGCAGTCCTCGCCGCTGTTCTCGCTGCCGACCCTGGCCGCCGTCCAGCAGCGGCTCTCCTACCCGCTCTCCGGCACGGCCGGTGAGACGCCCGGGGTGATCACCCTGCACCTGGACGGCACCGGGCTGGCGGGGGCGGAGAAGGGCGTCACGGTGGTCTTCAACGCCACGCCCACGACGCAGGCGCAGACCGTGCCGGCGCTGCGGGGCACCGGCCAGGCGCTGCACCCCGTGCAGGCGGGCGGGGCGGACCGGGTGGTGCGGGGGTCGGGCTTCGACGCCGCGACCGGCACCTTCACCGTGCCGGGCCGCACCGTGGCGGTGTTCGTGCAGCGCTGATCCGTGCGGTGTCGGTCCGTCCGGCGCGGGCCCGCCCGGCGGTGACGCGTCCGGCGCCGGGTCGACACCGCTTCGTGCACTGCTTCGTACACCGCTTCGTACACCGCTTCGTACACCTCGACAACTCCCGGGCCCCGTACCACTGTTCAGTGGTGCGGGGCCCGGTTCCGGTCGGCGGCGGCCCGGTTCCGTTCCGGGTGAACAATGGCCGGAAACCGTTGATGGCACGGCCGGAACTGTGACGTGCCGGGTCCGCCGGGCGCTGCCGGCCACCCTCCGGCGCGGTCTGCGGTCCTGACTGCTGGTCACCGACTGCCGGTAGTGATCGAACTTTGCCCGGGGCATGAAAACCGTGTTCACGAGTTCGTCGTGGGGTAACACAACTGACGCACCGGCCTGCATACGGTTTCGGTAATGAATCGGCCAATCCGTGGCATGCATCTGTCATCAACGGCTGGTTTGCTGCCACGATTCCTCCGGCTGTAGACGAGGGGACCCCACCCCCCGGTGCAGCTGTTCCAGTTCAGGTGCAGCGCGTCCCGACCCTGCAACGAGTTGTGAGCACCGCATCCCGCACTCCCGTCGCACCCGGCGGGGGCCCCCACTGCGCCGCAACCGCGGCCCAGGTTTCTCTCCACCGTGCGCGACCCAGCGCCGGTTGGAAAAGGAGTCCGCATGTCCCGTTACGCTCACGCACGGAAGGCGGCGGTTGTCATGGCCGCCTCCACCGCGCTGCTGGTCACCGGCATACCGGTGATCGCCCAGGCGGCCACGCCGGACGCACCGGCCGCCGTCGCGGCCCAGCAGGCGAGCCGCGCCCAGCTGATCTCCGTCGCGAACCAGCAGACCTCCGCCCTCGCCCAGAGCCTCGGCCTGAGCGGCGAGGAGAAGCTGGTCACCAAGGACGTCATCCAGGACGCGGACGGCACCCGCCACCTGCGGTACGAGCGCACCCTCAACGGACTGCCGGTCCTGGGTGGGGACCTGGTGGTGCACCAGGCGTCCACCGGTGCGACCAAGAGCGTCGACCGGGCCAGCACCGCCTCGCTGAGCGGTGTGAGCACCACGCCCAAGCTGGCCGCGCCGGCCGCGCAGAGCGCCGCGCTCGCCGCCGAGTCGGGCACCGCCGTGGACACCGCGCCGCGCCTGGTGGTCTGGGCCGCCGACAACAGCCCCCGGCTGGCCTGGGAGACCGTCGTCTCCTCCACCAAGTCCGACGGCACCCCGAGCAAGATGCACGTCGTCACCGACGCCACCAGCGGCCAGGTCATCCAGCAGTGGGACGGCATCGAGACCGGCTCCGGCAAGGGCGTCTTCGTCGGCAACGTCACCATCGGTACGACCCAGTCGGGTTCGACGTACCAGATGAAGGACGGCGCCCGCGGTGGGATGTACACCACCAACCTGAACCACGGGACCTCGGGCACCGGCACGCTGTACAGCAAGTCGACCGACACCTGGGGCGACGGCACCGTCAGCAACGGCGAGTCCGCCGCGGTCGACGCCCACTTCGGCGTCGCGGCCACCTGGGACTACTACAAGAACACCTTCGGCCGCAACGGCATCCGCAACGACGGTGTCGGCGCCTACAGCCGCGTCCACTACGGCAACAACTACGTGAACGCGTTCTGGGACGACTCCTGCTTCTGCATGACGTACGGCGACGGCAGCAACAACACCGCGCCGCTCACCGAGCTCGACGTGGCCGGCCACGAGATGAGCCACGGCGTCACCTCGGCCACCGCCAACCTGACCTACTCCGGTGAGTCCGGCGGCCTCAACGAGGCCACCTCGGACATCTTCGGCACCATGGTCGAGTTCTCCGCCAACATCCCGACCGACAACCCCGACTACCTGATCGGTGAGTTGATCGACATCAACGGGAACGGCACCCCGCTGCGCTACATGGACAAGCCGTCCAAGGACGGGGCCTCGGCCGACTACTGGTCCTCCACCGTCGGCAACAAGGACGTCCACTACTCGTCCGGTGTCGCCAACCACTTCTTCTACCTGCTGTCCGAGGGCAGCGGCGCGAAGGTCATCAACGGCGTCAGCTACGACTCGCCGACCCAGGGCAACATCGCCGTGACCGGCATCGGCCGGGACAAGGCGGCGGCGATCTGGTACCGCGCGCTGACCACCTACATGACCTCCAGCACCAACTACGCCGCGGCGCGCACCGCGACGGAGAAGGCGGCCACCGACCTGTACGGCGCCGGCAGCGCGGAGCTGACCGCGGTCGGCACCGCCTGGGCGGGCGTCAACGTCGGCACGGCGCCCAACCCGGGCGGCGTCACCGTCACCAACCCGGGCAACCAGTCCACCGCCGTCGGTGGCGCGGTGAACCTCCAGATCAACGCCACCGGCGGCACCGCCCCGCTGACCTACAGCGCGACCGGCCTGCCCACCGGCCTGTCGATCTCCTCCTCCGGCGCGATCACCGGTACCGCCTCCGCCGCGGGCACCTACAACGTGACCGTCACGGCGAAGGACTCGGCCGGCAAGACCGGCACCACCAGCTTCACCTGGACGGTGTCCACGGGTGGCGGTGGCTGCACCCCGGCGCAGCTGCTGGGCAACGCGGGCTTCGAGACGGGCACGGCCACGCCGTGGACCGCGTCCAGCGGCGTGGTGGACAGCAGCGCCTCGCAGGCGGCCCACAGCGGCTCCTGGAAGGCGTGGCTGAACGGCTACGGCTCCACGCACTCGGA
>NZ_JBEZUT010000256.1:0-12966 GCF_040636595.1 Kitasatospora sp. NPDC036755 | reverse complement strand
CTTGGCCACAGATGCTCGCGTCCACTGTGCAGTTCTCAAACAACGACCAGTCACACACCCTCAATGATCCGAAGACCACCTCAAGTGAGGCCGCCCCCGCCGGGGCGGCCGTCCGGGCCTGAACCGGGGCGGCCGCCCGGCTTTTGATCGGCGTCGGGGCACGGGAGTCGAACAACGGAGGCTCGGCCGGCGGTCCGTCGTGGCGGCGCTTCCGGGGCCGATGGCGGTCCTTGCGCCGCCGTCGGTCGTCCGGTTAGCGTGACAGTCGATCCGGGATCTTCGACAGGCGAATTCGGCCGCCCGGTCGCTGGTTTCCGGTACGCCGCGGTCGTCCGGTGCCGGTCCGGTGGTCGAGCCGTTCCGATGTCCGTCACCGGTTCCGCACCGCTCCGGGCCCCGTTCCGCGGCGGCCCGCGGCCGGCCGGCGCCGGCCGGGCCCCACCGCCCCACGGTGCGGTCGCGGGCCGCGTGGTTCCGGGCCCCCGTGTCGGCCGTCCCATCCGCCTTTTCCCCAAACCCCGTGCCAAGGGAGAGTCATGTCCGAATCGGCCCGTCCGGTCCACAGCTGGGACGAGTTCACCACTCTGCGGGAGATCGTGGTCGGGACCGCCGTCGGCGCCCGGCTGCCCGAGCAGACCGAGCCGTCCTCCTGGCTGTCCTGCTTCCCGAAGACCAGCGCCGCCGACCTCGCCTCGATCGAGGTCGGCCCCTACTCCCGGCAGGTCGTCGAGGAGACCGAGGAGGACCTGGACGCCCTGGTGGCCACCCTGCGCGGCCTCGGCGTCACCGTCCACCAGCCCGAGGCGGTCGACCACGCGGCCGCGTTCGCCTCCCCGCTCTGGAAGGCCGACGGGGGCTTCCACTCCTACTGTCCCCGGGACCTGACCCTGGTGGTCGGCGAGACGCTGATCGAGGTGGCGAGCCCGATGCGGCAGCGCTACTTCGAGGTCTTCGGGCTGCGCGGCCTCTTCCAGGACTACCTGCGCCGCGGGGCCCACTGGCTCGCCGCCCCCCGGCCCCGACTGGCCGACGAGCTCTTCGAGTTCGACGAGGACGGCCTGCCGCTGCTGGGCGAGGCGGAGCCGGTCTTCGACGCCGCGAACGTGCTGCGGCTCGGCCGGGACGTGTTCTACCAGGTCTCCCGCAGCGGGAACGAACTCGGCCTGCGGTGGCTGGAGTCCACCCTCGGGCTGCTCGGCGACGGCGGCCTGCGGCTGCACCCGCTGCGCGACATCTACGGGTACACCCACATCGACAGCACCATCGCGCTGCTGCGGCCGGGGCTGGTGCTGCTCAACCCCGAGCGGATCGGCCCGGACACCGTCCCGGAGCCGCTGAAGGGCTGGGACGTCCTGTGGTGCCCGCCGGCCGAGCCCTCCGGCGACGCGCCCGAGCACGCGCTCAGCGAGAGCTGGATCAGCATGAACCTGCTGATGGTCTCGCCCGACACGGCGATCGTCGAGTCCGGCCAGGAGAGCCTGATCAAGCTGCTGGAGCACGCCGGGATCACCGTCCTGCCGCACCGGCTGCGGCACTCCCGGGTGCTCGGCGGCGGCTTCCACTGCGTCACCCTGGACGTGCGGCGCGACGGCGGGCTGGAGGACTACCTGTCCTGACCGGGGCCCGGGCCGGTCAGGGTTCGCGGGCCGGCCCGGTCAGGGCTTGCGGGCCAGCCCGCAGGAGATCAGCCGCTCCCACACCGACAGGGCGCCCTCGTCGGCCGGGACGTCGCCGGGCCCGCCGCCCGGAGCCGGCTCCGGGCGCCACAGCGAGCAGGGGACCAGCCCGGGGTCGAGCAGTTCGAGCCCGCCGAACAGCCCGAGGATCTCCTCGTCGGTGCGCCAGCGGCCGCGGCCGAAGCTCTCCTGGAGCTTGCGTTCCATCCGGGCGGTCTCCTCGCTCCCGTCGTCCCCGGCGGAACGGAAGTGGGAGATGTAGACCAGGCTGCCGGAGGGCACCCGGTCCGTCCACCAGCGCACCAGGTCCGCGGGCCGCTCGGCGTCCTCGACATGGTGCAGGATCGCGCTGAAGACCACCCCCACCGGTTCGTCGAAGTCGATCAGCCGCCGGACGTCGGGGTCGTCGACGATCTCCCGCGGCCGCAGCAGGTCCTTCGCGACCAGCGTGGTGCCGGGATCGCCGGCCAGCAGGGCGCGGCCGTGGTCGAGCACGGTCGGATCGTTGTCCACGTAGACGACGCGGGCCCCGGCGCCGTGCCGCTGGGCGGCCTGGTGCACGTTCTCGGCGGTCGGCAGGCCGCTGCCCATGTCCACGAACTGGCGGATGCCGTCCCGGGCCATCGCGCCCACCGCGCGGACCATGGCCCGGCGGTTGGCGAACGGCATGGCCACCGAACCGGGCAGGTCCCGGAGGAAGAAGTCGCCGACCTCGCGGTCGACCGGGTAGTTGTCGGTGCCGCCGAGCAGGTAGTCGTAGACGCGCGCGATGCTCGGCTTCGACTGGTCGATCCTGGTGGTGCGATCGGTCATGGGCGTCAACCCGTCCCTGGGAACCGTCCGTTGTCGCATCGATCGTAGGAGAACCGTCCCCGTACGGTCCGTCACCACGCGCGGACGCGCCCGGTCACTGCCGCGGACGGGGACCCTCGCGCCCGCGCGGGACTCCGGCCAGCAGGCCCGACACCAGGACGGACAGCGGGTGGTCCGGGCCGACCGTCCCGGTCAGCCGGTCGAGGACGGCCCGGTACCCCGCGACGGCCCCGGCCCGGTCGCCGCACGCCTCGTCGACCCGGGCCAGGGCGGCGCGGCTGCCGAGGGTGTCCGGGTGGTCCGCGCCCAGCAGGCGGGTGCGCTGCTCCACCACGGCGGTGAGCAGCGACCGGGCCCGCGGCAGGTCGCCCGCGGCCCGGCAGGCCACCCCGAGGTTGTTGCGGGTGAGCACGGTCTCGCGGCTCTCCGGCCCGAGCAGCCGCTCCTGCTCGGCCAGCACCGTCTCGAACAGGGGGACGGCCAGGGCGGACTCGCCCCGCCCGTGGTGGGCGGCGGCGAGGTTCCCGGCGCTGCGCAGGGTGTCCGGGTGCAGCGGGCCGAGGACCTCGCGGCGCCGGCGCAGGACCTCCTCGAACAGGGCGAGCGCCCGCTCCGGCTCTCCGGCCGCGTCGTGGGCGGAGGCCATCATGGAGAGGCTGACCAGGGTGTCGGGGTGCGCCGGGCCGAGCACACCGGTGCGCTGCGCCAGTGTCGTGCGGCAGAGCTCGAACCCGGTCGCGACGTCACCGGTCGTCAGGCAGAGGTGGGCGAGGTTGCTCCCGCTGAGCAGGGTGTCGGGGTGCTCCTCGCCCAGGGCGGCCGTCCGCCGGGTCAGGACGTCCCGGTAGATCTCCCGCGCCCGGTCGAGGTCGCCTGCCACGTCGTGGGCGTACCCGAGGTTGCCCAGGCAGCTGAGGGTGTCGGGGTGCTCGGGGCCGGCGAGTTCCTCGAAGCCGGCCAGCGCCTCCCGGTAGAGGGCGATCGCCTGCCGGTAGCGGCCCGTGCTCTCGTACGCCCCGGCGAGGTTGTTGCGCAGCCGCAGGCCGTCGATCCCGGGCGGGGCGTCGGTGCCGGTGCCGGTGCGGCCGGGGATCCGTCGCAGCAGGTCCTCGTAGATCCGCACGGCCCGGTCGCTCCGGCCGAGGGCGGCGTGGGCGCCCGCGAGGTCGCTCAGCAGGGCGAGGGTCCTGCGGTGCTCCGGGCCGAGGGCGTCCCGGCTGTCGGCGGCGGCCCGCTCGTACTCCTCGACCGCCTGCCGGACGCTGCCCCGGGCCTGGTGGGCGGAGGCGAGGCTGCCGCGGATGTTGAGGGTGGTGAGGTGCCCGGCGCCGTGGACCCGCAGGCTCCGCTCCAGGAGCGGTCCGAGGAGTTCGGCGCTCCGCTCGGGCCGGCCGGCCGCCAGGTGGACCCGGGCGACGGCGCCGGTGGCCACCAGCACGGACGGGTCCTCGGGCCCGGACCCGTTGCGCAGGTGGGCCTCGTACCCTTCGTACAGCGGCAGAGCCCGGACGGTCTGCCCGCGCTCCTCCAGGTGCAGGGCGGCGTCGGCGTACAGGGTGGACAGCGCGGTGTCGCAGGTGTCCCGCGGGTCGGTCGCGGCCAGGGCGCGGACCTGGCCGACCAGCCGGGCCAGCTCGGCGGCGTCGGCCTCCGTCCCGGGCCCGCCCGGCCGGACGGCCCGCAGCAGGGCCCGTTCGGCCTCGGGCCGGCCCCGGGGAGCGGCCCCCGCCGGACGCCGGGCGAGGGCGTCGGTCCGCAGCACGCCCTGGACCAGCCGGTGCACCCGGACGTCGCGCCAGGCGTAGCCGATCATGCTGTAGGCGTGCAGGACGCCGAGCGCGTCGTCGGCCGCGAGCTCGTCCGGGGCCAGCCGGGAGACGAGGTCGCGCGGGCAGCCGTCGGCGTCGAGCCAGGCGAGGGCGTACAGGAGGTCGACCGCGACCGGATCCTCGTCGGCGACCGCCGCCAGGGTGACCTGCCACACCCCGGCGACGGTGCGCTGCGGGTCCCGGCCGGCGGGGGTCCTGGACAGGTGGAGCCCGAGCCGGTGGCGGTAGGAGGCGACCGTGGCGCGGGTCCGGCGCAGGTAGGCGCCCGCCTGGTCGAGGGCGAGCGGGAGGCCGCCGAGGTCCCGGGCCAGCCGCCCGACCTCCCAGCGCGTCCCGTCGGACCCGTCCCACGCGGAGACGACGGACCACAGCAGCTCGGCGGCCTGCTCCCGGGGGAGGACGTCCAGGGGGAGCAGCGCGCCCTCGGAGGCGACACCGACCGCCTCCCAGTCGTCGGCGAGCCGGGTGGTGACCAGGTGGTGCCCGCCGGTGAGGCTGCCCAGGAAGGGCGCGAGGAGCGCCGGGTCCTCGACGTCGTCGTACACCAGCAGCCAGTCGCTGTGGTGCCGGAGCCAGGCCAGGGCCCAGGCGGTCAGCTCCGGCGGACGCGCCGTCGCCGCCCAGGCGGGGGCCAGCTGGCGGGCGATCCCGGCCAGGGCCTCCTCGACGGCCCCCGGGGCGGAGGCCTCGATCCACCACACCAGGTCGTACGAGGTGCGGAAGGTCTGGGCGTACTGCCGTACCAGGGTGCTCTTGCCGACCCCGCCCAGCCCGTGGACCACCGCCGTCGCGGCGCCCGGCCCGGTGCTTCCGGCGGTCAGGGCCTCCCGCAGCGCGGCCAGTTCCCGCTCCCGGCCGGTGAAGCGGCCGTTCGGCCGGAGCAGGTGGACGACGTCGACGGCCGGGGTGTCGGCCGCGGAGCGCAGGGCCTCGGCGGGCAGCACGACCGTGGTGACCTGGGTGACCATCACGCCGTCGTTGGAACTGTGGAAGTTGGCGATCTGCCCGGCCCCGCTGAAGCTGTGGGTGGGCGAGGTCACCGGGCGTCGTCCCCGCGCAGGACGGTCCTGGTGCTCATCGTCCCGCTGTTGTGACCGGTGTTGACGACGGCCCCCGGGCCGTTCACCACGACGCTGACCGGGGCGGGCTCCGGCCGCGGCAGCAGCGCGGCCAGCTCCGCCAGCAGCTCCGGGTCCTGGCGCAGCGTGCGCCGGACGGCCTGGCGCAGCGCGCCCCGGGCGTCGGCGCCCGCGTCCTCCTCCGCCGCCTCCAGGACGTCCCGTTCCAGATCCTCGCGCTGCCGCTCGTCGCGCCGGTGCCAGACGCGCTGGAGGATGCGCGTGCCCAGGCCCACGGTGGCGGTCGCGGCCGCGTCCTGCGCCTGCGTCAGCACCGCGTCGCCGTAGGCGGCGAGCGCGGCGCCGATCGGCGGGCCCGCCAACTCCATGAACGCGTCGAGCTCCATGGGCTCCCCCTCGAAATCCCGGGCCGTGGTGGCCGGTTGCCATGAGTGGGCCACAGCGTAGGCAACCCGCGGGCGCACCGGGCCCCGGACGGGCGAAACGGCCGGTCTCGATCCGGTGTCGGCCGGCTGACAGTGCCGGGTGGCAGAGTTCGGCCCATGAATCTCACGACCACGCTGCACAGTTGGGACGAGTCCGTCGCCCTCTTCGAGCGCCGCGGCCTGCCCGTCTCCTCGTACGAGAACCTCTACGAGGAGCCCTACGACGTCCACGCCGGCGCCCTGTCGGTCGACGGGCACCTCGACCTCGACGCCCTGGACCTCTACGGCACCGGCTGCGTCGTGGACGGCGACCTCGACGTCAGCGGCGCCGTCCTGAACATCGACGACGGCTGCCCCGCGCTGATCGTGCTCGGCGACCTCCGGGCGGCCGCCGTCTTCCTGGAGGGCGACGCCAAGCTGCTGGTCCGCGGCAGCGTCCACGTGGAGGCCTTCGTCGGCAACATGACGGACAAGCTGGTGATGCTCCACGGGGACCTGCACGCCCGGGTCACCGTGCTGTCCGCCGGGTTCGAGCCGGACCTGGTCGAAGGCACCCTGCACGGTGCCGTCCTGGCGCCCGCCTACCTCGCCGCCGACTACCCGGCCTCCGGCGGCGCCGAGACGGTGCTGGTGCCCGAGGTCCTGTGCGCCGGCGCCGACGACGACCCCGAGGACCAGGGCGTGTTCGACGCCCCCGGCGTCCACGGCGGCCGCCTGCTGCGCCGCATCGAGGACGGCCTGCCCGTCACCCTCGCCGCCGGCCGGTGAGCGGGATGTCCGGAGCGGCCACCCCGCTCCGTGGCGCAGACTGGGACGAGTACTTTTCATACCGGAGGATGGATTCTCATGGCTGACCGGCCGCTGACGCTGATGGCGGTACACGCCCACCCCGACGACGAGGCCACCGGGACGGGGGGTGTCCTCGCCCGGTACGCGGCGGAGGGTATCCGCACGGTGCTCGTCACGTGTACGGACGGACGTTGCGGCGACGCTCCGGGAGGGGTCAAGCCGGGCGAGCCCGGGCACGACCCGGAGGCCGTCGCGGCGATGCGCCGGCAGGAACTGGAGGCCAGTTGCGAGGTGCTGAAGGTCACTCACCTGGAGCTGCTGGAGTACGCCGACTCCGGGATGATGGGCTGGGCGAGCAACGAGGAGCCCGGCTCGTTCTGGCGCACGCCGGTGGCGGAGGGCGCCGCCCGCCTCGCCGAACTGATCCGGCACTACCGGCCCGACGTGGTCGTCACCTACGACGAGAACGGGTTCTACGGCCACCCCGACCACATCCAGGCGCACCGGATCACCATGGCGGCGCTGGAGCTGACCGACGAGCTGACGCCGAAGGTCTACTGGACGACGGCGCCGCGCTCGGGCATGCGGCGGTTCGCGGAGGCCATGCGCGAGTTCGGCGCGGACTGGGAGGACGCGGGCCCGGCGGAGACGGGCGAGATCGCCGGGGCGGGAGGCGCGGCCGAGGCACCGGAGCTGCCCGAGCTGCCCGAGATCGGCCTGCCCGACGAGGAGATCACCACCTGGGTGGACACCACCGCGTTCTGCGGCCGGAAGTTCGACGCCCTGGCCGCGCACGCCAGCCAGGGGGAGAACATCTTCTTCCTGAAGATGGGCAAGGAGCGGTTCACCGAGCTGATGGGCGTGGAGACCTTCGTGCGGGTCAAGGACTCCACCGGCGCGGCCGTCCCGGAGAACGACCTCTTCGCCGGGCTGCGCTGATGCCCCGGCGCGCGGTACGGACCCGGCCTGGTCCGTACCGCGCGCCGGCCACCGGCCACCGGCGGCCGGCTACCGGTGGCCGTCCCGCAGGGCGCGCTCCACGGTCCGCAGGGCGGTGGCCGACTGCTCCCAGCCGTGCCACCAGAACAGCCCGCCCTCCCGGCTCGCCCCGGCGGCGAGCGCCACCAGGTGGGCCCACGGCCCGGCCGGGATGCCGAACCGCGGCCGGGCGGCGAGCTCCCGGGCCGCGTCGACGCCGACCGGGACCATGCCGAGCAGCGGGAACGGTTCGCCGTCCGCCCTCCGACCGGTGCCGTGGAGCATCGGGTGCAGGGTGACCGGGTCGAGCAGCAGGGTGAGTTCGGCGGACGGCAGCGGCTCCGGTCCGTCCCGCCAGCCGAGCCGCCGGCCGTCCGCCTCGGCCTTGGTGACGGGCCGGCCGTCGAGCACGACGCCGTCCGCCGTCACGCGCAGTTCGGCGCCGCCGGGCCGGCCGGGCAGCCGTAGCCGGTAGTCCCCGTGGAGGCACGGGGGCGCCTCGGCCACCGCCGCGGTGAAGGGGACGGTGAGGTCGTCCACCTCGAAGCCCGCCGGTCCGATCACCACCGCGGCGGTGACGGGCTCGCCGTCGACGGTGACGCGCAGCCGCGGGGCCGAGCCCGGGGTGCCGGGCGAGACGTCCACCCGCACGCCCCCGACCCGGTACCCGCCGACCAGGTCGGCGAGCGGTGGCAGTTCCGGCAGCGGGTACTCGGTCAGGCACACCGCGGCGCCGTCGACGGTGCCGGTCAGCCGGCGCAGTCCGTCGCGGCCGGACTCCGGCCGCAGCTCGCCGCCGGGCCGGCCGTCCGCGCCGGGCCAGCGCAGCACGCCGCGGGAGTAGACCGGGTCGGGGACGCGCCGGCCGTCGACGTGGACCCGGTGCCGGGGCGGGTCGGTGGCGCGGCCCAGGACGTAGACCGAGAGGCCGCCGTCCGCGGTGCCGTACAGGCCCGTCCACGGGTACAGGGCCCCGGCGAGAACGGCGTCCAGGTCGCGCCGGATCGACGGCCAGCCCGCCGAGCCGTCCCGCGCCAGCCGGCGGGCCTCCGACTTGCGGGTGAGCAGGGTGCGCAGCCGGCGGGCCTCCTCCGGCCCGGGCGGCCGGTGGACGCCCCGGGCGGCGGCCTGCAGGGCCAGGTCCTCGCGCCGGGCCAGCAGGGCGCGCTCGGCCGGTCCGAGGTCCGGCGGGGCCCAGTCGGCCACGGCGGCCGCGGGCTCGCGGACGTAGTGCTCGCGCAGGGCGCTGTCCTCGCCGAGGGCCAGGGCGAAGCGGGCGCCGGGGGTGTCCTCCTGCCAGTGGAAACCGGCCGGGACACGGAAGCCGGCGAAGCCGCGCAGGGCGGCGAGTTCGCGCGGTCCGTACGCGTCGACGACCCGCAGCGGGCCGTCCGGTGGGCGGACCCGCCGGCCGGGGCCGAGCAGGCCGAGGCGTTCGAGCATGTCCGGGTCGGCCGGGGCGGCGACGGCGGGCGGCAGGTACCAGGTGGAGGCGCTGGTGACGGTGCGCTGTACGGCTCGGTCACGCAGGGCGGCGACGGTGTGCCGGGCGGTGACGGGGTCCAGGCCCCGGTAGCGGGCGCCGGTGTAGTTGACCACGGTGTGGTCCGGCCCGTAGGCCTCCTCCAGCCGGTCCAGCAGCACCGGCAGGTGGCGGTTGGTGAACCCGGCGCGCCGGTAGTCGAGTTCGCCGACGATGCCGACCTGCCAGAGCACCAGGTGCAGGCCGGGGTCGATGCGCCGGCCGCGGATCAGCAGGTCGGTGGCCTCGAAGGTCTGCATGCCGGGGGTGCTCGGGTCCACGCCGAGGTCGGCGCAGAGCACGTCCAGGGCGCTGATGCCCGGCCGCATCACGGCGGTGTGGCCCTCGCGGCGGGCGATCCGCACGGCCCGGTGGCTGGACAGCACGAAGATGCCGGGGTGGCCGTAGAAGACGGCCGCCACGCGCCGTCCGGCGCGGACGAAGTGCAGCACCGCCTCGGACATCTGGACGTACGTCAGGTAGCGGTCCTTGGCGTCGTCGTACAGGACGCCGAGGTCGTAGGCGTCCGGGCGCCAGGCGTTGATCCGCACGACCGTGGCGGGGTCGGCCACGCAGTGCAGGACCACGTCGGCCTCGCGGAGCAGTCGCTCGTCGGCCCGGGTGAAGCCGGCGGCCTCGATGCCGGAGCCGAGGACGGTCAACTCGCCCTTGCGGCTGGCCGGTTCACCGTTCGGTGGGCCTGCCTCGGCGATCGCGCGGGCGAGGTCGGCCCACCGTTCCTGGTGCTCACGGCGGGAGGGGAAGCGGTCGAAGGGGCGCGTGTAGCGGTGCGCGGCGGGGCGGTCGGCGTCCATGCGGCGGGTGTGGGCCTCGGCGGGCCTCAGCGGGCGTCGAGGCCGGGCAGGTCGACGACGATCGCCTGGGTCACCTGCGGGGGCAGCGGGTCCACCAGGAACTCCGGGTCGAGCTGGACCGGCGGGTCGAACTCGAAGACGGCCTGGGTGCTCTGCGGCGGGGTCATCAGGATCGGCGCGGCGGCGCCGAGCGCGTCCGGAGCCGGGGCGTCCGCGGCGGCGTCGCCGTCCAGGAGCAGGTCGATGTCCACGTCGACGTCCACGACGTCCACGACGTCCACGACGTCCACGAGGTCCACGACGTCGACGGGCGGGGTGCTGGCGGTCAGGGTGGTCACGGCGGTCACTCGTCCCCTCGGAGCCACGGGCGGAAGCGGGTTCATGCTACTGAACGGGAGTTCGGCCGGACAGGGGTTCGGCGGACGGGGGCAGCGGTGTGCCGGCCGGGCGGCGAGGGGCCGCACGGCCGGCACTGGGGGGCACCGTCGTCCGGGGGCGGACGACGTCAGAGCGCTGCCAGGGCGATCGGGGCGGCCACCTGGGCGACGCTGGCGAGGTCGTCCCAGAAGCTGTCGGCCTCGATGCCGGGAGCCTGTCCCAGGGCGCCGCCGGTGTGACCGGTGCGGTCGACCGGCGGGGCGAGCCTCGGGAGCTGCGGGGTGGGGGACCACGCCCGGTGTTCGTCGTGGAGCTCTTCCGTGGTCATGGTCGTGCTTCCCTTCTCGTGTGCTGGTTCCGTGGGGCGGACGGCGCGGGGCGGACCTGCTCGGAGGCCCGGGCCGGGGCCGTCCGGTGTGACTGGTGGGGATCAGCGGCGGCCTCCGATGGCGGGGGGTGGCGGCAGGCAGCCGGGGGTGGGGGCACCGCCGCAGGCCCAGGGGGCCGGGTCCGCGAAACTCGGGCCGTAGAGACCCCCGGGGCCGTCCATGATCAGTGTGGTCGGTAGAGCCGGCGGTGCCTGGACGGCCGAGTCCTCGGAGTCCGCGGGGACGGCGTCGACCGAGGCGCGGGTCCGCGGCGGCCGGCCGGTGAATCCCATGATCACATTGCTGGGCGGCATGGCCGCGTTCTGAACGCCGTCCACGCTGACGGCTTCCTTGACCACCTTCAGACAGGCCTCGTAGCCGACCGTTCGGTCGATCGGCGGCACCTGGGGCGGCGGCTGCTCGAGCATGGTTCTGCCTCTCCTGTTCGGAGCTCCGGTGGCCGGTTCCGCGCGGTGGCGTCACCGGGCGGCGGGGCCGGCGACGGACCGCTCGAGAACCGTCGCCGGCGCGTGGTGCCGTGTCAGAAGAGCTTCGGGATCACCTGCAGGGCGGTGTTGGCGAGCTGGTCCCAGAAGGCGTCGGCCTCGACGCCCGGGGCCTGCCCCAGGGCACCGCCGGTGTGACCGGTACGGTCGACCGGCGGGGCCAGCTTCGGGAGTTGCGGGGTGGGGGACCACGTCCGGTGGTCCTCACGGAATTCTTCGTGGATCATTTCTGCTCATCCCTTCTCGTGTGAGGGCGGTGCGCCCGTCGTCCGTCGGGCCCGTGGGGGACGGGTCGTCAGAGGGCGGCGTAGCACATGCTCCGGGCCGGTCCGGAGAGACTGGAACAGGCCGACCTGGACGCCGCGACGCCGGGGCCGCCGGCCTGTCGGCCGGACTCCTCCGGGCCGTCCCGGTGGATCGGTGGAGCCAGGACCGGCAGGTTGGGCGTGGGCTTGGGGAGCCGTGCGGGGGATTTCATGGTCCGCCTCCTCCTGACGGGCGGCGTGGGGTCCTTCGGCGGGCGCGGGCACCGGCGGTGCCGTGGCGCTCAGGACTCCAGGAACTGGTGGGCCGGCGCCAGGGTGACGGGGAACTCGTCGCTGACGTCGATCGTGAACAGCATGTTGACCCGCGCGTGCCGGTCGTCCTCGGGGTCGAAGAAGCCCACCTTGACGTCCTGGCAGTCCGAGCCCATGCGGCAGTAGGGGCTCTTCGTGACGGAGATCGTGTCGATGCAGTACAGGGAGACCTGCTCGTCGGCCCTGGTCACGGTGCTGGGGATGCTCTGGCCCAGGAGCATGGCCTTGCTGATGGTCTCGGCGACCGAGAAGGCGTTGGTGCCCGCGGAGTTCAGCGCCCGGTCTGCGGAGGTCTGCCCGAGGTTGCGGAACTGGTAGTAGACCTTGTCCAGGAACGCGTCCATGGTCTTGCGGACATAGGCCTCGTCGACCGTCAGGGAGTCCCGTGCGGCGTTCTGCAGGACGGCCGTCACCACGGCGTCCACCAGCTGCTTCTGGTACCAGATGTAGATGCCGCGGCTCTTGACCTCGACGACGGGCACGACCTGCCCGGAGAACAGCCGGACGGTGCGGTCGGTCAGCCGGCCGGGGACCGAGATCCGGGAGATGTAGCCGTCCTCGTCCTGGGTGAACCTGTGGTGGCCGAGGTACGCGTCCCGGAACGACCGGTAGACGGTGGACACCGGCGGCGGCGGCGCGGCGAGTGCCAGCAGGAGGTCCGCGAGCCGGGCGCGGTCGTCGATGAGCGCCTCCACGTCCTGCTTGGTCGCCCCGACGTCCACGACGGGCACACTGCTCCAGTCCATGCCGGCCGCGGTCTCGGCCTCCAGCGCGTAGATCGGCGTGCTCTCCAGGTTCAGCGTCCAGGTGACCTTGTCGGAGGCCCACGGGTTGGCGGTCAGGTACCGGTGCAACTGCTCGGCGTCGTAGGGATTGGCGGGCAGCTCCTTCGTCTGTTCCGGATGGCCCTCGACGTCCCGTTCGACGGGCTCCATCAGCTGACGGAAGCTGTCCCGGCGGGCCTCGGTCTGGAAGTCCACGCCGACCTGGCCGATCGCGAAGACCAGCGGGCGGTTGTTGGTGGAGGCGCAGGAGGGCCGGACGCCGCCGCCCGCCGGCCCGGCTGCCGAGGGCCCGCCGCCCTGGCACGCGCAGGGGGCCGCCGGGGCCTGGCCGAGCGCCAGGTGCAGCATGACGATGGAGTCCTTGCCGCCGGAGAACAGGATCACCGGGCGTTCGAACTCCCCCGCGACCTCGCGGAAGATGTGCA
>NZ_JBEZUT010000255.1:0-12991 GCF_040636595.1 Kitasatospora sp. NPDC036755 | reverse complement strand
CGAACGGCGCGGTGCCGCGCGGGGCGAGGCCGGCCCCCGCGGGCAGCGGGAGCGTGGTGGTGGAGGCACCGCCGGCGAAGTCGCGGCGCTGCGGGGCGGGCCGGGAGGTCGCACCGGCGGCGGGTTGGAGCAGGAGGACGGCGACGCAGCCGGCGAGCACGGCGGCCGGGAGTGAAAGGCGCATGGAACGGATCGTCGCCGTTGACCGGTCCCCCCGCCACGCCGCTCCGCGCCCGTTCGGCCGCCCCTCCCGACCTCCCACTCGAAGGCCGTAGGCTGGGGCGCACCATGACTGCGCCTTTCGCTGCCGACGCCCGCACCCCCGTCGAGCTGCTGCACGCATTCCTGCGCGGCGGCACGCCTTCGGTCGATCCCGCGGCCCCACTGGTCACCTTCTACGACGACGCCACCGGCGAGCGGGTGGAGCTGTCCGCCCGCACCTTCGACAACTGGGTGGCGAAGACCGCCAACCTCCTCCAGGACGAGCTGAACGCCGGCCCCGGCGACCGGGCGGCGCTGCTGCTGCCCGCCCACTGGCAGAGCGCCGTCTGGCTGCTCGCCTGCTGGTCGGTCGGGGTGACGGCGGTGCCGGGCGGCGACCCTGCCGACGCCGACCTGGTGGTCAGCGGCCCGGACGGGCTGGAGGCCGCCCAGGCCTGCGAGGGCGAGCGGGTCGCGCTCGCCCTGCGCCCGCTCGGCGGCCGCTTCCCGCAGCGGCCGGACGGCTTCCTCGACTACGCCGCCGAGGTGCCCGGCCAGGGCGACCGCTTCGCGCCGTACTCCCCCGTCGCCCCGGACGGGCCGGCGCTGGAGACCGAGGTGGACGGACTGCCGCTGAAGCTGACGGGCGAGCAGACCGTCGCGCTGGCCCGGGAAGGGGCCGTCCGGCTCGGCCTGAAGCCCGGTGACCGCGTCCTGTCCACCCTCTCGTTCGACGACTGGACCGGCCTGGAGGCCGGTCTGCTGGCGCCCCTGGCGGCCGGCGCGTCGGTGGTGCTGTGCCGCAACTCGCAGGCGCTGGACGCCGGGCAGTGGGAGAAGCGGACGGAATCCGAACGGGTGACACTGCGCCTCGGCTAACCCCCGGCCCCGGCCCGGCGGGTAGGGATCGCTGCCATGGCCGAGGACGACACCGAGCACCCCCCGACCGACCCTCCCCCGACGAACGGCTCCCCGCAGGACGCTCCGCCGACGGACACCCCTGCGGACGGGAGCGGACGCCCGCGCCGGCGCCGGCGGTGGCTGATGATCACCGCCGGCGCCGTCGCGTTCCTGCTGGTCGCCACCGGAGCGCTGCTCTGGATCGCCTACCGCACGCTGGACGGCAACATCCGCACCGACTCGGCCACCGACCGGCTGCTCGCCCAGCTGGAGGCCGAACGGCCGAGCCGCACCGCCGGGGCGCAGGGCGCCCGGAACATCCTGCTGATCGGCAGCGACGACCGCTCCGGCGCGAACGGCTCGTACGGCGGCCAGGCGGGCACCGAGCGCTCGGACACCACGATCCTGCTGCACCTGGCCGCCGACCGGCGGCACGCGACGGCGGTCTCGGTGCCGCGCGACGTGATGGTCACCGTCCCCGCCTGCGAGAAGCCGGACGGCGGCCGCAGCCGGCCCGCGCTCATGCAGTTCAACTGGGCCTTCGAGACGGGGGGCGCGGCCTGCTCGATCCGGACCGTCGAGCAGCTGAGCGGCATCCGGATCGACCACTACGTGATCCTCGACTTCAGCGGCTTCAAGACGATGGTGGACGCGATCGGCGGGGTCGAGGTGTGCGTGCCGCAGCCGATCCACGACAAGGACGCCAGGCTCGACCTGCCCGCCGGCCGGCAGAGCCTGCACGGCGAGCAGGCGCTCGGCTACGTCCGCGCCCGGGAGAGCCTGGGAGACGGCAGCGACACCCAGCGCATGGGCCGTCAGCAGCAGTTCCTGGCCGCGCTGATCCGCAAGGTGCAGTCGCAGGGCGTGCTGCTGAACCCGGCGAAGCTGTGGCCGGTGCTGGACGCCGCGACCTCGTCCGTCCGGGCGGACGGCGGGCTGTCCTCGCTCGGCGCGCTGTACGACCTCACCCAGGACCTGCGCGGGATCCCCTCCGCGGACGTGGTCTTCCTGACCGCGCCGCGCCGCCCGTACCGCTACGACTCGGACCGGGACGAGTTCGTGCAGCCGCAGACCGGGCAGCTGTTCGCGGCACTGCGGGACGACCGGCCGGTCGCCGTCCGGCCGCCCGGGTCCACGCTCGCCCGGGGAGCGGGCACGGGCCCGGGTGCGAGCCCGGCGGCGGGACCGGCGGGACCGGTGGGCCCGACGGCCGAGGTGGCGGCGGCGGTGACGGGCGCCGCGGTGGCGAGCGCGTCACCCTCGGCGGGCGCCTCGCCCACCTTCGAGGGACGCACCGCCGACGTGGATTCCTGCGCCCAGCACTGAGCCGGGCGGGCCGGACCGGCCCGGCCGCTCCGGCGCGGCGCTGACGACCGGTCCGGATGCTTCCGCAATTGCTCGGCCACGCATGGTATTTACCTCCGCCCTGCCGGAACATGGCGGAGATCACATCGGGAACGACTCCCCCGTTCGGCTCGTCTAGTGTGTCCGGATCGGCCCGTCCGCACGGGCGGTCCACAGCCGTGACCGGTCGAAGGTAGGGAACCCGCGTGCACGAGGAGCAACCGGAAGCCGGCGGGTCCCGGGTGGACCCGTCCCCCGGCGTCCCCCGGCAGCGCCGGCGGGCCGCCGAGGCACCCGCCGGACCGGCCGCCCCCACCGGGCCCGCAGCACCGCCCGTGGAGGGCCGCCGGGACAGCCGACGGCGGGCGGCCGCGATCGCCAAGCGCACCCGCCGCCGACGGGCCCTCAAGTGGACGGCCGGGGCGGGCGCCCTGGTGATGGTGGCGGGCTGCGGCGGGGCGTACTACCTGTACCGGCACTTCAACGACAACCTGACCTCGGTCAAGGTCCAGCTGGGCGACGAGTCCGAGCGCCCCGCGGCCGCCGGGGACGCCCTGAACGTCCTGGTGATCGGCACGGACAGCCGGGAGGGCCTGGGCCGGGAGTACGGCGACGAGGGCAGCACCGGGCACGCCGACACCACGCTGCTGTTCCACATCGCCAAGGACCGCAGCAACGCGACGGTGATCAGCCTCCCGCGCGACCTGATGGTGCCGATCCCGGAGTGCCAGAACGCCCAGGGGAAGAAGATCCCGGGCTCGGCGCGGAACGAGTTCAACAACAGCCTCGGCCAGGAGGGGCGCGACGCCGGCTGCACCTGGAAGACCGTCGAGAAGATCACCGGGATCCGGGTCGACCACTTCGTGCAGGTCAACTTCGAGGCGGTGAAGACCCTCTCCACCGCCGTCGGCGGGGTCGAGGTCTGCGCGGCCAAGGACATCAACGACTCCGGCTCCCACCTCAGGATGAGCAAGGGGCGGCACGTGGTGCAGGGCGACGAGGCGCTGGCCTTCGTCCGCACTCGGCACGCGGTCGGCCAGGGCGGCGACCTGACCCGGATCCCGCTCCAGCAGCAGTTCATCAGCTCGATGATCCGCAAGATCAAGAGCGACGACACCCTGACCAGCCCGAGCAAGCTCTACAAGCTCGCGGACGCCGCCACCAAGGCGCTCACCGTCGACTCCGGCATCGGCAGCGTGGACAAGCTCAAGGACCTCGCGCTGGACATCAGCAAGGTGGACACCAAGAACATCACCTTCACCACCGCGCCCGTCCTGGACGACCCCAAGGACGAGAACCGGGTGATCCTCAAGCAGCCGGACGCCGGGCAGCTGTTCGCGATGGTCGCGGGCGACCGCTCGCTGACCGAGACCGCCGCCCCGGCCACCCCGGACGCCCCCGCGGCGCCGGCCACCGGCGACCCGGCCACGCAGCCGGCCCCGGCCGCCACCACCCAGGCCGCCACCCCGCCGCCCGTCCGCACCAAGACCGTCCAGCTGACGGTGCGCAACGGCAGCGGCACCCGCGGGCAGTCCGGGCCGACCGTGGAGAAGCTCCGGGCGAAGGGCTTCGACCGGGCCGCGGTCGGCAGCGACGCACCGCCCGCGGACACCACCACGGTGACGTACCCGGCCGGCCTGGAGGCCGAGGCCGGCGCCCTGGCCGCCGCCCTCGGCCTGCCCGCCGACGCCGTCCGGCCGGCCGGGAAGCAGGACCCGAAGGGCGGGCTGCTGCTGGTGCTCGGCAAGGACGTGCTGGCCGCCCCCGCCGGCCCGGCCGCGGTGCCCACCGAGGCGCCCGAGGACCTCCAGCGGGTGCAGGCCGACGACACCGACGTCTGCGCCAAGTAGCTACGCCGGCACGAGGGTTCCGTCCTCCTCCCGGTACCGCTCGGCGGTCCGGGGGCACTGCCACTCGCCGTCCCCGGCGGGCCGCAGCGGCTCGCCGGCCCGGCCCACCCAGCCGATCCGGCGGGCCGGGACGCCGGCGACCAGCGCGAAGTCCGGGACGTCCCGGTGCACCACCGCGCCGGCCGCGACCAGGGCCCAGCGGCCGACCGTCACCCCGGCGACCAGCACCGCCCGGCCGCCCACCGAGCAGCCCCGACGGAGTGTCACCCCCTCGGCCCGCCAGTCGAGCCGGTCCTTGGGGCGGCCCTCGGGGGTGACCGCGCGCGGGTACCGGTCGTTGGTGAGCACGGCGGCCGGGCCGATGAACACCCCGTCCTCGACCACCGCCGGCTCGTACACCAGCGCGTGGTTCTGCACCTTGACCCGGTCCCCGATCCGCACGCCGGGGCCGACGTACGCGCCGCGGCCGATCACGCAGTCCGCGCCGACCACCGCGTCCTCGCGGACCTGGGCGAGGTGCCAGACCGCCGTCCCGGCGCCGATCGCGGCCCGCTCGTCGACGTCCGCGCTCGGCTCGATCCGGGCCGCGCCCGGCCCGCCCTCAACTGTCGCCATGCGCACCGACGATAGCGCCGCCGGGCGGTGCCGGGCAGCGCCACGCGGTGCGGGTCGGTGCGGGGGCTCTGCGGGGGTGCCGCGGAAACGAATCAGCAGTCCGGTCCGGATCAGCCGGTCTTCGAGAGCACGTCCTTGGCGGACGGTCCGACGCTGGCGATCACTCTTCGGGCCAGCGAGCGCGGTGAGGTCAGGAACCCGAAGCCCCAGCTGAGGTGCATGGTCGCGAGGGCCACCGGCAGCAGCGCCCTGGCCCGCACCGACAGGCCGCGGCCCTCGACCGCCGCGCCGCCGAGGATCCCCAGCAGGTACGCGCCGGGCACCGCCAGGAAGGCCGGGTGGACGGCGACACCGAGCGCCAGCCCGACGACGACCGCCGCCAGCGCGGCCGGCGGGGCCAGGTAGCGCATGTTGACCGAGCCCCGGTGGTAGCGGGTGACCACCCGGCGCCAGCGGCCGTAGTCCTTGTACTGCTTGGCCAGCGCGCGCACCGAGGGGCGGGGCCGGTACGTCACCTTGAGCTGCGGGGTGAACCAGACCAGGCCGCCGTCCTGGCGGATCCGGTAGTTCAGCTCCCAGTCCTGGGCGCGGATGAACTCCTCGTTGTAGCCGCCGAGCTTCTCCAGCACCTCCCGCCGGAACACCCCGAGGTAGACGGTGTCCGCCGGGCCGGCCAGGCCGCCGGTGTGGAAGGCCGCGTTCCCGACGCCGATCTTGGAGGTCATCGCGGCCGCGACCGCGTTCTCCCACTCGGTCTCGCCCTCGGCGTGCATGATGCCGCCGACGTTGGCCGCCTCCATCTCGCCGAGCAGCCGGACCGCGGTGGTGATGTAGCCGGGCGTGAGCAGGCCGTGGCCGTCCACGCGCACGACTATCGGATGCCGGGAGCCCCGGATCGCGGCGTTCAGCCCGGCCGGCGTCCGGCCGGTGGGGTTCGCCACCGTCCGCACCCGCGGGTCCTCGGCCACCAGCTCGGCGGCGATCTCCGCGGTGCGGTCGGTGGAGGGACCGAGGGCGATCACCACCTCCATCGGCCCGGGGTACTCCTGGTCCAGGATGCGCCGGACCGCCGTGCGCAGGTGACGTTCCTCGTTGAGCACCGGCATGATCACGGAAACAGCCGGCAGCTCCTCAGCAGCCTTGGTGTTCATCGGGGCCAACCGTACCGGTGCGGACGCGTCCCCGTCTTGTCCCGGTCTGGGCCACCGGGGGCCCCTCCCGGCGCGGAGCCGGTGCTGTGATCAAGAACACCGTACTCCTCCTTACGCGCAGGCCGGAAGCGGTGTGGATCCGGTGCCGGTCCCGGGTGGGTTCAGAGTGCGTAGTGGGCCACGGTGAACACCGCGTAGCCGGTCAGCGCGAGCCGGTTCAGCAGGTGCTGGGGGCCGCCCAGCCGGTCCGGCAGGGCCTGCGCCGGGCGCAGGTCGGGGCGGTGGGCCGCGGTGGCGACGGTCCGGGCCAGCGCCACCGGGTCGTACCGGCCGCCGAAGAGGGCGGCCAGCCGGACCGCCGGGCGGCTGAAGAAGGAGAACTCCCGCCCGCCGTGCAGCCGGATCGTGAGCAGGTTCCGGTGCACGGCCGCCGCGGAGACCTGCGCCCACCGGTAGCTGCGGGTGCGCAGCGCGGTGGCCACCCGCAGGCCGTTGCGGTCGGCCACCAGCTGCCAGGACAGCGTCTGGGCGCAGGCGAGGATCGCCAGCCAGCCGATCCACAGCGGGCGCAGCAGCCCCTCCCACCAGCCGTCGTCGTCGAGCAGCACGACCACGGTGGCGACCAGCAGCGCGGCCACCGGTCCGGCCGCCGCGCGCAGCGGCAGCGGCATCTCCCAGCGGCGGGCGGCCAGCGGCTCGGTGTCCGGACCGGCCGCGGGGGCGGCGGCGACGGTCTCCGCGGTCAGCGCGGCGACGGCCAGTTCGCGCTCGCGGTAGCGCCCGGAGCGCCCGCCGAAGCGCGGGGCCCGGGCGGCGGGGGCGACCACGGAGGCCACCCAGGACGGGTCCCCGTCGAGCAGGCCGGGGCGGACGAGGAGCTGGGGGTCGGGCCCGTCCGGGCCGCCGTACAGCACCGCGGGCACGCTGCGGCCGGCCAGGGCCAGCCACTCGGCGGCCTCCGCCGGGGTCGCCCGGTCGAACAGCTCCTCGAACTCCTCCTCGTCCTCGTCGTGGTCGAGCACCGGCTCGGGGTAGTCGGCCTCCTCGTCCTCCGTCGCCAGGTGCTCGGGCACCCAGGCCGGGGACTCCCCGTCCGGGGCGGCGCGGTGGGCCCAGCGGTAGCGGTCGCGCTCGACCAGCCGCCAGAGTCCGGGGCCGTCCGGCGGTCCGTCCAGCGGCAGCACCAGCAGGTCGCCGCGGGCGTCGGCGCGCACCCGGACGGCGAGCGCGGGGGCGGCGCCGGCGAAGGCGGGCCGGCCGCGACGGGCACTCGCGACGGCGGCCGAGCCGAGCAGCACCAGGCCGGGCAGGGCGATCAGGCCGCCGGCGCTCAGCTGGCCGGAGACGTCGTAGTCGTCACCCAGGGCGCGCACCCGGTCGCCGTCCACCAGCAGCGGGACGGGCTCGCCCGGCCGGGGCCGGTGCTGCCACCAGACGTCCAGGACGGCGGTGCGCTCGGGGTCGCCGCCGGGCGGCTGGAAGCGGACGGTCAGCAGGCCGTCCCGGTCGCTCCCCTCCGCGGTGCCGGTCACCCGGGTGGCGGACGCGGCGGCGGCGTCCGCCCGGGCCTGCGCCCAGAGGCCGTACACCGGGAAGGCCGCGGCGACGACCAGCAGCAGGACGCCGAGGGCGCGGCGCAGCACGGGCGGGCCGTCCCGGTGGACGGGCGAGGGCGCGCCGGCGGCGGTCCAGGGGTAGGGGGCGGGCGGGAGCATCAGCTCGTCCAGCTGCTGGCGGGCCCGGCGGCGCCCGGCCTCGGCGCCGAGCAGGACGGCGGTGAGCAGCACGTGGAGCAGCACCGCGGACCAGCGGGCGGTCGGGGTGACCAGGCCCTCCGGGAGGTACCAGAGCAGTGCCAGGACGACCGGCGGCACGAGCATCCGGACCCGGGCCCGGGTGGCCAGCAGGAGGATCTCGGCCAGCACGGACCAGCCCGCCAGTCCGGAGCCCCAGGTGTCCCGGCAGACGTTGTGGACGTTGCACCGGCCCACGTCCGGCTCCACCGCGCTCGCCAGGAGCACGAACCCGATCGGCACCAGCGCGAGCCGGCGGCCGTCCAGCCGCCAGGCGGTCCGGGCGGCCCGCCAGCGGGCGGCGGCGGCACTGGTGAGGGGCGCGGCGCTGGGCAGCGGCGGGGCGTCCGAGGGGAGCATCGGACGATCATCGCAGCACGTGGGAAACGGAACGCACGTCGGGCGCCGCCGCCCGGCGGGGCCGTCCGCCGGGGCCGGGAACGGCACCGGGGCCGGGCGCTGTGCGCACCCGGCCCCGTTCCCCCGTTCCCCCGTTCCCCCGTGGGTTCCGCGGCCCGGCGCCCCCCGGCGCCGGGTCAGTCCGTCGCGATGGCCGCGAGGACGTTCATGCGTCCGGCCCGGAAGGCCGGGACGAGGGCCGCGAGCAGGCCGATCAGCACCGAGGCGACCAGCGTGACCGCCACCGTGACGGTCGGGACGGAGAGCGTCCCGAGGCCCTGGTCCCGCAGCACCCGCTGGACGGTGACGCCCCAGGCCAGGCCCAGCCCGGTGCCGAGGACGGCGCCGAACACCGCGATCACCACGGACTCCAGCCGGATCATCCGGCGCAGCTGGCGGCGGGAGAGCCCGATCGCCCGCAGCAGGCCGATCTCGCGGGTCCGCTCGACCACCGACAGCGCCAGGGTGTTGACCACGCCGAGCACCGCGACCGTGATGGACAGCGCGACCAGCCCGTAGATCAGGTACAGCAGGGTGTTGATCTGGGACTGGGCGAGCTCCTTGTAGCCGGCCCGGTCCTTGACGGTCAGCTGCGGGTACTCCTTCAGCCCGTCCTCCAGCGCGGTCAGCGTCCTGCCGACGTCGGCGCCCTGGGCGGCCTTGGCGAAGAAGGTCCACACCGGGGGCTGCTCGGTGGCGGGGACGGCCTGCGCCATGGTGTCCATGGCGACGAAGGCACCGGGGCCGAACAGCCCGCCCTTGCCGAGGACCGCGCCGACCGGCAGCGCCTGGGTGCGGCCCTGCCCGTACTCGACGGTGACCCGGTCGCCGACCTTCAGGCCGTGGTCCTTGGCGAAGGCGGCGCCGATCCCCAGCGAGCCGCGCTGGAGCGAGTCCACCGCCCCGGCGTCGACGGTCGGCCGGAAGTCGGTGCCGAAGAAGGACGGCGGCACGGCGGTCAGCTCCGTCTTGGCCCTCTGCCCGTCCGGCAGCTGGATCCGCGCGGCGAAGAAGGCCCGCTGGACGGTGATGTGGTCGATGCCCGGGGTCTTCTCGACGGCCGTCATCACCTCGGGGGCGATCGCGCCGCGGCCGCCGGAGACGATGTAGTCCGCGCCCACCGACTTGTCGATCTGCGCGCTGGTCGAGGTGACGGCCGAGGAGCTGAACACCGCGGAGGCGATCACCAGGGCCAGGCCGATCATCAGCGCGGCGGCGGTGGCGCCGGTGCGGCGCGGGTTGCGCATCGCGTTGCGCTGGGCGAGCTTCCCGGACGGGCCGAACAGCGCCGGCAGCAGCGCGCCGAGCACCCGGACGACGGCCGAGGCCAGCAGCGGGCCGAGCACCACGAAGCCGATCAGGGTGAGCACCACGCCCAGACCCAGGTAGCGGCCGCCGGTGGCCGCCTTCTCCGCCCCGGCGCCGAGGGCCAGCAGCGCGCCGCCGCCCGCCGTCAGCAGCAGGCCGAGGACGGTGCGGACCCGGTCGGCCCTGGCCTCGGCCGGGGTGCCGTGGTCGCGCAGCGCGGCCATCGGCGAGATCCGGCTCGCCCGCCGGGCCGGGAACCAGGCCGCGACCAGGGTGACCACGATGCCCAGCGCGTACCCGGCGACGAACACGTCCGGCCCGATCCGCAGGTCGGCCGCCTTGAGGTCCATGCCGATCGCGGTCATCAGCCGGATCAGGCCGACCGCCACGCCCAGGCCGGCCGCGATCCCGAGGGTCGAGCCGAGCACGCCCAGGATCAGCGCCTCGACCAGCACCGAGCGGTTGACCTGCCGCCGGCTGCCGCCGATGGCGCGCAGCAGGCCGATCTCCCGGGTGCGCTGGGCGACGAGCATCGAGAAGGTGTTGACGATCAGGAAGGCGCCGACGATCGCCGAGACGAAGGCGAAGCCGAGCATCGCGTACTTCAGGAAGCCGAGGCCCTTGCCGATCTGCTCGCTGCGGTCGGCCTTCTGCTCGGCGGCCGTCTTCAGCTGGTAGCCGCCGCCGAGCTCGGCCAGCGCGTCCGCCTTGAGCCGGTCGCCGCCGCGGCTGCCGTCGCCGTACGCGTCGACGGTGCTGAAGGCCTGCTCGCCGAGCAGCGTCAGCTGGGCGGTCGGGGTGTCCAGGAAGCCGAGCGCGGCGCCCGGGTTGGTGGTGGTGAAGGTGGCGATGCCGACGATCGTGAAGTCGTGCCGGCCCAGCGGGTTCTCGACCCTGAGCGTGTCGCCGAGGGCGAGCTTGGCCTTCTTCACGGTGTCCGCGTCCAGCACCAGCTCGGTCGGGCCGCGCGGCGTGCGGCCGGAGGTGAGCTTCACCGGGTTGCTCGGGGCGTCGGTCCAGTTGCCGAGCAGGGTGGGCGCGCCGGTGGTCGGGCCGACCAGCTTGTTGGTGGCCGGGTTGATCAGGACGGCGTTCTCGACCATGACCTGGCCGACCGCGCGCTTGACCCCGGGCAGGGCGGCGACCCGCTGCTCCAGCTCGACCGGCACGGTCGGCGGCTTGACGGCGGCCTGCTGCATCTCGTCGTCGGCCGGCTTTGGCGGCTGGACCGAGAGCTCGGAGGCGGTCGCGGAGAAGAGCTTGTCGAAGGTGCCGGTGGCGGTGCCGGAGAAAACCAGGGTGCCGGAGACGAAGGCCACCGAGAGCACGACGGCGACGAGGGAGAGGGCCATCCGGCCCTTGTGGGCGAGGAAGCTCCGCAGCGAGGTTCTGAGCAGCATGTCGGTGTCGTCCCCGCCGCTCAGCTGGTGCGCTTGCCGTCGAAACGGCGCATGCGTTCGAGGACGGAGTCGGCGGTGGGCGCGTGCATCTCGTCCACGATCACGCCGTCGGCGAGGAAGAGCACGCGGTCCGCGTAGCCGGCGGCGACCGGGTCGTGGGTGACCATCACGATGGTCTGGCCCAGTTCGTCCACCGAGCGGCGCAGGAAGGTGAGCACCTCGGCGCCGGAGCGGGAGTCCAGGTTCCCGGTGGGCTCGTCGCCGAAGATGATCTCGGGGCGGGCGGCCAGTGCCCGGGCCACCGCGACGCGCTGCTGCTGGCCGCCGGAGAGCTGGGCGGGGCGGTGCTTGAGCCGGCCGGACAGGCCGACCGTCTCCACCACCTGGTCCAGCCAGGCCTGGTCGGGCCTGCGCCCGGCGATGTCCATCGGAAGCGTGATGTTCTCCAGCGCGTTCAGGGTCGGGAGCAGGTTGAACGCCTGGAAGATGAAGCCGATCTTGTCGCGCCGGAGCCTGGTGAGCTGCTTGTCCCTGAGGCCGGTGATCTCGGTGTCGCCGATCCAGATCCGCCCGGAGGTGACGGTGTCGAGGCCCGCCAGGCAGTGCATCAGCGTGGACTTGCCGGAGCCCGAGGGGCCCATGATCGCGGTGAACCGGCCGCGCTGGATGTCGACGTCGACCGCGTCGAGGGCGGTCACCCTGGTCTCGCCCGCGCCGTAAGCCTTGGTGACCTGACGGGCCGACGCGGCGACGGCGGACGCTCCGCCGGGAAGCTGGGGGTCGTACACGGCTGCTGCCGTCGTCACTGGTCTCTCCTATGGAAGTCGCGCTCACCCGTCGGCCCCCAGCCTCGCGGGTCCGCCCGCCGCGCGACATGGCGCAGGCGGTAGTCCTCGACCGGGAGTTGTCCCCACCCTCCCGGTGGACCTGGCCACAGGACCCGGTGGAACCGGGCCGCTTCCTGACGGGCGGGGACGTGTGAACCACGTTAGGAGTCGTCGGCGGAGGCCTCGTCATCCGCCGGAATGAAGCCGCTCAACCAAGGTTCTACGGGCCGCGGCGCCGCTCCCCCTAGGGGTCGCCGCGGCTCGTCTCGGGGACGCCCCGTACGGGCCGCGGCGACGGCGGGTCAGCTCGTCAGCGCCGGTGCGGCCAGCCGTTCCAGGGCGGTGGCGAAGCCCTCCACGACCGGGGCCAGCAGCACCTCGGTCTCGCGCTCCAGCAGGGTCGTCCCGTCCTCCCGGGCGGTGACGTGGCGGTCGAGCACGAACCAGCCCTGGGTGATGTGGCCGGCGCCCATCGAGCTGAGCACCGGGCGCAGCGCGTAGTCCACCGCGAGGACGTGGGCGGCCGAGCCGCCGGTGGCGAGCGGCAGGACGGCCTTGCCGGCCAGGGCGTACTGCGGGAGCACGTCCAGCAGGGCCTTCAGCAGGCCCGAGTAGGCGGCCTTGTAGACGGGGGTGCCGACGACCACGCCGTCGGCGCGGGCGAACAGCTCGGTGACGGCGACGATCTCGGGGTGGTCGAAGTCGCCCGACAGCAGCGCGTGCGCGGGCAGGCTGCGGGCCTCGAAGGGGACGACGTGGTGACCGCGCTCCGCGAGCCGCGCGTCGACGTGGCGCAGCAGGCGGGTGGTGCGGGAGGTGGCGGACGGGGAGCCGGAAACGGACAGGACGACGGCCATGGGTTCACCTCTGGCTGGAAGCGGGGCGGCACGGGGGGCGAGGAGTGGGGGAACTCGACGGGTGCTCGTCAGCCGCGACAGAGCGAACAGGCCACACCACGCCGCAGGTCGACGTGCCGCCGACGCGTGAGTGCCCAACGCTGATCCATGTTCGGAATGCAAACACGCCGCGTTCGAGCCGGTCAAGAAACGTTTCAGCACTCAGAACGGGGGGTGTCCGGACGTTACGGCGGAACGATCCGGTGCGTGCACGCTTGCGGCCGTTCCACTGGGCGAGCTGGCCGGCGATCTTGATCATGTTGGGGTCGTGCGAGGCGATCATCGGGTAGCCCTCGCCCGCCATCAG
>NZ_JBEZUT010000254.1:0-13062 GCF_040636595.1 Kitasatospora sp. NPDC036755 | reverse complement strand
AGTGCGGTCGCCGGGCGAGCCGGCGGCTCATGACCATGCTCATCGACCACCGAATCATCGCTTCCGAGGTGTCGGTTCGGGTTTCGTAGTCGCGGCGGGGCGGCCAGGTGGGCGAAGGCGGCCAGGTTGCGGGTGGACTCCCCGCGCTTGGTCCGCCACTCCCACTCGCGCCGGATCGCGGTGGCGAAGCCGAGCTCCAGCAGGGTGTTGAACGGCTCGTCCGCGTTCTCCAGCACCGTCCCGAGCAGCCGGTCCACGACCTGCGGGGTGAGCGCCTCCAGCGGCAGCCGGCCGGCCAGGTAGACGTCGCCGAGCGCGTCGACCGCGTACCCGACGCCGTACATCCGGGTGTTGCGCTCCAGCAGCCAGCGGTAGACGGCCTCGTGGTTCTCGTCGGGGCGGCGGATCACGAAGGCGTTCACCGACAGGGTGTGGTCACCGACCCGCAGGGCGCAGGTGGTGCTCAGCTTCCGGGTGCCCGGGAGGGCCGCCACCAGCGTGTACGGGTCGGTGGCGGCCGGCTCCCAGGCCACCCCGGTGTCGTCCAGGGCGGCGCGCAGGAGGGTCAGGGCCTCGTCCTTGGTGCGGATTGCCATGGGGGTGACGTTACTCGCCGGTACCGGGCGGGCGCAGCCCCGGAGCGGCCGAGGCGGGCGGCCCGGGGCGTGCGTGGACTCCGGCCGGCGTCCGCTCAGGCCAGTCGGCGACGGGCCGCCGCCAGCCGGCCGGCCGGGCGGGCCATGCTGCCCGCGTACACCTCCGCGGTGGTCGCCGCGGCGGTGTCCCAGCCGAAGCGGGCCGCGTGCCGGGCCGCCGCCTCGCCGCGCCGGGCGACCAGGCCCGGGTCGGTGACGTACGGCTCCAGCGCGTGCGACCAGTCCAGCGGGTCGTGGCCCTGCACCAGGGTGCCGGTCTCGCCGTCCCGCACCGCGACCGGCAGGCCGCCGACCGCGGCCGCCACCACCGGGGTGCCGCTGGCCTGCGCCTCCAGCGCGACCAGCCCGAAGGACTCGCTGTACGAGGGCATCACCAGCGCCGTCGCCGCCCGGTACCAGTCGGCGAGCTGCGGCTGGCCGACCGGCGGGTGGAACCGCACCACGTCGCCGATGCCCAGCTGGGCGGCGAGCTTGTGCAGGCTCTCCGGCCGGGCCAGCCCGGTGCCGGACGGCCCGCCCACCACCGGCACCACCAGGCGCTCGCGCAGCTCCGGGCGGCGGCCCAGCAGCGCGGCGACCGCCCGCAGCAGCACGTCCGGGGCCTTCAGCGGCTGGATCCGGCCGGCGAACAGCAGCACCGCCGCGTCCTGCGGCAGGCCCAGCCGGGCCCGCGCGGCGGCGGGCGCCCCGGGACCGGCGGGGCGGAAGACGTCCAGGTTGACCCCGGGGTGGACGACGGCCAGCTGGTCCGGCCGGGCGGAGTAGTGCAGCGCCAGTTCGGCGGCCTCCTCGGTGGTGTTGGCGATCAGCCGGTCGGCCGCCTCCACCACCTGGGTCTCGCCGATCACCCGGGCCGCGGGCTCGGGCGTGTCGCCCTCGGCCAGCGCGGCGTTCTTGACCTTCGCCATGGTGTGCATGGTGTGCACCAGCGGCACCCCCCAGCGCTGCGCGGCCAGCCAGCCGACCTGCCCGGAGAGCCAGTAGTGCGAGTGCACCAGGTCGTAGTGGCCGGGGCGGTGGCCCGCCTCGGTGCGCAGCACCCCGTGGGTGAAGGCGCACAGCTGGGCCGGCAGGTCCTCCTTGACCAGGCCCTCGTACGGGCCGGCGGTGACGTGGCGGACCAGCACGCCCGGGGCCAGCTCGACCGTCGGCGCGTCGTCCGAGCAGATCGACCGGGTGAACACCTCGACCTCGATGTTGAGGTCGGCGAGGCGCTTGGCCAGCTCGACGATGTAGACGTTCATCCCGCCGGCGTCCCCCGTGCCGGGCTGGTGCAGCGGCGAGGTGTGGACGCTCAGCATGGCTATCCGGCGCGGGCGACGGCGGCCGGGGACGAGCGACTGGAGCCGGCCCCGCGCGGGTGCGGCGGGCTGGGCACGGCGTACCGAACGGACGGGGTGCTGGATCACCTGGCTGAAGCCTCCTCTGTGCGGCCCGTCAAGGCCGCCCGCGCCGGGCCGCCCGTTGTCCGGTGTGCGCTGCCCCGTCCCGGGCACACATCACCATCAGAGTGCCAACCGCACGGACCGCGTCCGGCATTCCCGCCGCCGCCAACCGACCGGGGCGGGTGCCGTCGCCGCAGGTCAGCACGGTGCCGTCGGCGGCCCGACTACCCTTCTGGGCATGGCTGCCTCCTTCGATCCCGCTTCCGCCGCGCCCGCCCGCGGACGGACCGGACGCCCGGTGGGGACGGTCACCCGGGGCACCACCAACACCAACCGGCTGCGCCGGATGGACCGCTGGATCGCCCACGCCCTCGGCCGCTCGCTGCGCGCCGCCGGGCGCCCGCCGGTCGCGGTGGACCTCGGCTACGGCGCCGCCCCGTGGACCGCCGTCGAGCTGGCCGGGCGGCTGCGCACCGTGCGGCCGGACGTCCGGGTGGTCGGGATCGAGATCGAACCGGAGCGGGTCGCCGCCGCGCTGCCGTACGCCGAGCCGCCGCTGCTCACGTTCCGGCGCGGGGGCTTCGAGGTGCCGCTGGACGGCGGCGCCCCGGCCCAGCTGATCCGGGCCGCCAACGTGCTGCGGCAGTACGACGAGTCGGCGGTCGCCGGGGTGTGGGAGCGGCTGTGCGCGCGGCTCGCCCCGGACGGGCTGCTGGTCGAGGGCACCTGCGACGAGATCGGTCGGCGGCACGTCTGGGTCGCGCTCGGCCCGGAGGGGCCCCGGACGGTGACCTTCGCGGCCCGGCTGGGCGGCCTCGGCCAGCCCTCCGACCTGGCCGAGCGGCTGCCGAAGGCGCTGATCCACCACAACGTGCCGGGGCGGCCGGTGCACGCCTTCCTGGCCGACTTCGACCGGGCCTGGGCGGCCGCCGCGCCGTACGGGGCGTTCGGGGCGCGGCAGCGCTGGGTGGCGGCCTGCACGGCGCTGGCGGGCAGTTGGCCGCTGGTGGACGCGCGCGGGCGGTGGCGGCAGGGCGAGGTCACGGTGCCCTGGTCGGCGCTCGCGCCGTAGCGGTCGTACGGCCCGGCCGGGGAGCGCGCGGATGGTTGGTGCACGCCGGAGCTGGTGAGCGATCCGACGCATTCACTCGAACGAGTTATCGAATAACTCTGGCGTGTTGACGCCTCGGCACGCCACGATGGACCCGGCCGAGCGACGGCACCACACGCCGCCCGGCCGGCACCACGCCCACCGCGCCCCACCCCCGCCGTCAGCCGTCCCGCCCGGACAGCTCCCGCCGGGCCCGCTCGAACACCTCGTACATCTCCGACCCGAACAGCACGAACCGCACCTCCGCCAGCTCCGCCCCCGCCTCCGCGTCCCCGCCGTCCAGCACCTCCGCGACGGTGCCGAGCGCGATCCGGGCTGCGTCCGCCGGCGGCCAGCCGTAGATCCCGGCCGACACGGCCGGGAAGGCCACCGTGCGCGCGCCGAGCGCCGCCGCGGTGCGCAGCGACTCGCGATAGCAGGAGGCCAGCAGCTCCGCCCGCTCCTCGTACTCCTCCGCCCGGTACACCGGCCCGACGGTGTGCACCACCCACCGGGCCGGCAGCCGTCCGGCCGCCGTCGCCACCGCCCGACCGGTGGGCAGCCCCTTGCCCCAGTGCGAGGCCCGCAGCCGGCGGCACTCCTCCAGGATCTGCGGCCCGCCCCTGCGGTGGATCGCACCGTCCACCCCGCCACCGCCCAGCAGGGACGAGTTGGCGGCGTTCACCACCGCGTCCACCGGCTGCTCCGTGATGTCACCCTCCACCAGGGTGATCCGCGGCACCATGTCCCACTCCCTCCCCCGGGCCGCCCGGCAGCCACCGGGCCGGGAACCGGGTCGTCGTCCGAGTCCAGTCACCACACCGCCACCGGCGTGGCAATAACCACAACGGCGCCGGTCGGCCAGAGAAATCCCCGGAGATCACGTTATGGTCGCGAGAAGTTCCCCGACGCGCGGTGCCAGGCGGGCACTGCGGACGGACGCCGACCGTTACGCAGTCGGGGAAAGGGAGGAACCACCGATGCCCGCAACGGGAGACGGGCGGGCACCTGGTGCCGCGGACCTGCCGGGCGCCCATGACGGCGCCCCCGTCGGCCATGCCCGCAGCCGCGCCACGACCGGACCGGCCACGGCGGCCCCGCCGATACCGCACCCCCGCTCCCGGGCCGCGCACGCCTCCCACCCGTCCCACATCTCCGACCCCGGCGGCCTGCCGGGCGCGGACGGCCCGGCCGACGACGCGCCGCTGCGGCTGCTGGTCATCGAGGACGACGCCTCGGACGTCCAGCTGATCAAGGCCGCGGTGGCCGACAGCGGCACCTCGATCGAGATCCACTGGGCCCGCGGCCTGGACCAGGCCACCGAACTGCTCGCCCCGCCCGCCCCCTGGGCCCGGCGCGGGCGCTCCCGCACCCCCGAGTTCGGCTGCGTGCTGCTCGACCTCGCCGCGCCCGCCGACCTGCCGCACCCCTCCGACTCCTCCGACTCCTCCGACGGGCTGGAGGGCCTGCACGAGCTGCTCCGCCGCGCCCCGCACACCCCGGTCGTGGTGCTCACCGACGCCGCCGGTGCCGAACTCGGCGCGGCCGCCGTCGCCGCGGGCGCCCAGGACTTCCTGCTCAAGCACGAGACCGACGGCCCGCTGCTCGCCCGCGCCCTGCGCTACGCCGTCGAGCGCAAGCGCGCCGACGAGTCCCAGCGCCGCCTGGTCGAGGCCGAGTTGCGCGGCCAGGAGAACGCCCGCCTCCAGCGCCACCTGCTGCCCACCCCGCTGCTCGACGGCGCCGGGCTCTCCTTCACCCGGCGCTACCGGCCGGGCCGCCGCCGCGCGCTGCTCGGCGGCGACTTCTACGACGCCGTGCGCACCGACGACGGCGCCGTCCACGTCGTGATCGGCGACGTCTGCGGCCACGGCCCGGACGAGGCCGCGCTCGGCGTCGCGCTCCGCATAGCGTGGCGCACCCTGGTTTTCGCCGGCCTCACCGGCGAGGCCCTGCTCACCACCCTCCAGCACGTGCTGGAGCACGAGCGGCGCAGCGACGAGATCTTCGCGACGCTCTGCATGCTGGTCATCGAACCCGGCAGCGGCAGGAGCGGCCTCGACGCGCTCGGCACCGGCGAGCGGGCCCGGCTCTACCTCGCCGGGCACCCGGCGCCGCTGCTGCTCGGCCGGGACCACGAGCCGATCACCCTGCCCGCCGACCTCGCCGGGCCCGCGCTCGGCCTGCTGCCCTGCCACGACGGGCAGGCCGCCTGGCCCGCCCACGAGATCGAACTCCAGGCGGGCTGGCGGCTGTTGCTCTACACCGACGGGCTGATCGAGGGCCGGGTCGGGGCCGGATCGCGCCGCTTGGGCCAGGACGGGCTCGCCGACCTGGTCGGCGACCACCAGGCGGCCGGGCTGACCAGGGGGCGGCTGGTCGACAGCGCCATCGCCGAGGTCGAGGAGCTGAACGGCGGGGCGCTGACGGACGACGTCGCGGTGCTGCTGCTGGAGCGCAACCCGGTGCAGCTGATCCTCGGCTGACGGCCGCACGGCCGTACGGCCGGAGCGCGGCGACGGGCGTCGCGACGGCGGAACGGACAACACGACGGCCCGGGCGGGGAGTTCACCCGCCCGGGCCGTCGGACTGTCCGCTGCCGGTCCTACCAGGGGCCGTACGGCCCGGTGTTGCTCCGGCCGCCCCGGCCGCCACCGCCTCCGGTCAGCGCCCGGATCGCCGGGCGGACGTCCACCACGTAGACGATCGAGGCGACCAGACCGGCCAGGGTGCCGATGCCGGTGAAGAAGTTCACCCCGAACAGGAAGTCCCAGCCGAAGGAGATCGCCAGGATCGCCACCCAGAAGCCCTTGGTCTTCTTGTCGGCCGCCCGGTAGGCGTCCTCGCGGCGGGTGACCGCGTCGGCGAGGGCGAACAGCTTGTAGGCGAGGATCGCGATGGTCGCCCACCAGATCGGATTCAGGTAGGAAAAGGCCAGAATCTGCAACACTCCGACCATTTCGATCTCCTCTGCTCTCGACTCCGGCGATGCGACCGCCGCCCATCCTGGCACGGCGACCGTCCGCACCGGGGTCAACGTCCCACGGTCACCGGTCGTGCCCCGCGGGGCACCAGGTCACTCCGCGGCGTCGGCCGCGTCCTTGCGGGCCCTGGCGGACTTCTTCGGGGCGGGCTCGACGGCCTCCTCGGTCACCGGCCCGTCCTCGGCCCCGACCGGCTCTGCGGCCGGCTCCGAGGTCGGCTCGACGGCTGGCTCGACCGTCAGCTCGGCGGCCGGCCCGGCCTCTTCCGGCCCGCCCTGGCGGGCCTTGTCCACCACGACCTTGCCGCGCTCGGCCAGTTCGTCGTACGTCTCCTTGGCCTTCACCGCCAGCTCGACCGCGCGGGCCACCTGCAGCAGGGCGAAGCCCTGGGCCCGCTCCTGCAAAGCCTTGAGGTCCGTCGGCAGGGTGGTGACGGTCTCGGCGACCTTGGCCTGGGCCCCGGTCAGCAGCGTCTGCGCCTCCTGGAGCTTGGAGGCGGCCATCTCCTGCGCGCCCTTGCGGTCCGCCGCCAGTGCCTCGACCCGGCCCGGCACCTCGCGCAGCTTCTGGTACGCGAGGTCCCCGGCGCCGGCCAGGGCGTACAGCGGGGTCGGGTCGCTGAGGGTCTTCTTGATCTCGTCGGTGATGGGCATGGTTACCGGTCCTCCCGGTGGATGTTCTGGGTGGCTGGGCCGTCGGCCGCCGGAGCGGGGGCCGACTCGCCGCTCGCCTTCGACACGGCCGCGTCCTTCGACGCGGCGTTCTCCTTGAGGAAGGCGTCGTAGACCGCGAGCAGCGCCTGCTTCTGCTGCTCGTTGATCAGCGGATCGGCCAGGATCGAGGCCCGCAGCTCCAGGCCCTCTCCCCGCCGCTCCTCCAGGATCCCGGCCTGGACGTACAGCGTCTCCGCCGAGATCCGCAGCGCCTTGGCGATCTGCTGGAGGATCTCCGCGCTCGGCTTGCGCAGCCCGCGCTCGATCTGGCTGAGGTACGGGTTGGACACGCCGGCGGCCTCCGCCAGCTGCCGCAGCGAGTACTGGGCGTTGCGGCGCTGTTCGCGGATGTACTCGCCCAGCGAGCCGACGTTCAGTGAGGCCATGCGGACAGCCTGCAACACCCTGCTTGCAAATGCAAGCAGGGTGCTAGCGGCAGCAAACACGGAGGGCCGGGCGGGGCCCGGGGTCAGGCCAGATGGGCCAGCAGGAGCTCGGTGAGCCGTTCGGGGGTGCGCAGCGGCAGGTAGTGGTCGGCGTCCGGGACGAGGTGGCCGCGGGCCCCGGGGATGTCGGCGGCGAGCCGACGGGCGATCGCCGCGATCTCCGGGTGGTCGCGGTCACCGTGGACGACCAGGGTCGGCGCCGCCACGGCGCCGAGGACCGGCTCGGCCGCCCGGGCCGGAGCGCCCGCGAGGTGGTGCTCGCTGACGATCCGGCGGGCCGCGTTCTCCTCGACCATCGCCGCGATCAGCTCGCCGCCCGGGGCACCGCGGCCCATCGCGGCCCAGACGGAGAGTTCGAGACCGGCCAGCGCCGCCGCGTCCCCGCGCCGCCGGGCCTCGGCGTAGGCGGCGGTCTCCGGCGACGGCGGCCAGTCGTGGCCGGAGACCGAGGCGCCGACCAGGCCGAGCGCGGCGACCCGGCCCGGGTGGGCGAGGGCGAAGTCCAGCGCGGTCTCCCCGCCCATGCTCAGACCGACCAGCGCGGCGCTGCGCAGGCCGAAGTGGTCCAGGACGGCGCCCAGGTCCTCGATGTCGTCGAAGGTCCGCTCGGGCGCGCTGGACCGGCCGAGGCCGCGGGCGTCGTAGCGGATCACGTCGTGGTGCCGGGAGAGCGCCGGGACGACGGCGTCCCACAGCCGGGAGTCCATGCCGGAGCCGTGCAGCAGCACCACCGGGCTGCCGGCGCCGCGACGCTCCGCCCAGAGCAGGCCGCCGCCGGGGGCGCGGACGCGGACCCCGGCGGCGGGGGGATCGGTGTACGGGCTCATGCGGTGATCCTGCCAGAGCCCGCGCACCGGCCCCCGGTCAGGCGGACTCGGGAAGCCTGATCGGCATCAGGACGGAGAAGGTGCCCGGCAGGCCGGGCGTGCGGACGGCCAACGGGGCGATCGGGCCGCCGAGTTCGAGGAGCAGCTGCCCGGGCCGCCCGGCGTCCAGGGCGTCGAGCAGGAAGTCCCGGTTGACGGCCAGTCGGTAGCCCTCGGGGTCCGACTCCTCGGCGACCGCCAGGCGGCCGTCCCCGGTCAGGGTCAGGACGGTGACCTCGCACTCGGCACCGTGCGGGCCGGAGGGCAGGGTGCGGGTGGCGCCGGTCTCGACGGCGGCGCGCAGCTCGGCGGCGGCCAGGGTGATCCGGTGCTCCGGTGCCAGTCGGGTGACGGCCCGGTGGTCGGGGAAGTCGGCGTCCGGCACGGTGCCCTCGATCCGGTGCTCCCCGGCCTCGGCCCGGACGGTTCCGCCGCCGAGGGTGAGCGCCACCTCGGCCGCCCCCGTGCCGAGCAGCGCCCGCAGGGCGTCCACCAGCGCGGTCGGGACGAGCGTGCCGGCCACCGGCCGCGCGGGCACGTCACCGGTGGCGGGCACCTCGGCGAGGGCCATCCGGTAGCGGTCGGTGGCGACCAGGCGCAGCACCGGTCCGTCGGGTTCGAAGAGCACGCCGGCGAGCGTGGGCAGCTCCGGGTCGGCGCCGACCGCGAAGCGGACCGCGTCCAGGGCGGCCGCGAGGCCGCCGGCCGGGACGGTGAGCCGGATTCCGGCGGGGGTGGTGGTCATCGGTTGCTCCCTCTGGTCGAGCATCGAGTGGATGAGGGAGAGCTCACGGCGGGCGTCGGCGAGGCCGTCCTCCAAGCGGCGCAGGTGCGCGTCGAGGACCCTCCGGGCCTCGCCGCCGCCGGGGGCGGCGCCGAGCACGGCGCGGATGCCGGCCAGCGGCAGACCGACCCGGCGCAGCCGAGCCAGCAGCCGGGCGTCGGCGAGCTGGCCGGGCCGGTACCAGCGGTACCCGGTCTGCGGATCGACCCAGGCGGGGGTGAGCACCTGGGCGCCGTCGTAGTAGCGCAGGGTGCCGACGCCCAGACCGCTGGCGCGGGCCAGTTCGCCGATGCTGTGCAGCTCGCTCTCCATGCCGGTGACTCTGCGGGCTCGACCTGGTCGAGGGTCAAGCCCGGTCGGGCCGGCCGGCGGCGCCGTCGGGGGCCGGGCCGGCCAGGTGGGCCAGCTTGTGCGGGTTGCGGACGGCGCGGATCCCGCAGATCCGCACGGTGCCGTCGGGTTGCTCGGCGAACTCGAAGACCGCGACGGAGTCGACCGCGCCGTTCACGGTGACCAGCACACCCGGCTCGCCGTTGACCAGGACCGGACGGGAGGCGGCCGACTCGCCGAGTCGGCGGAACACCCCGAGGACGAAGCGGGCGACGTTCTCGGCGCCGGTGACCGGCCGCCGCGCGGCGCGGATCACCCCGCCGCCGTCCGTCCAGCCGGTGACGTCGGGGGCGAGCAGTTCCAGCATCCGGTTGAGGTCGCCGCCGACGCAGGCCGCCAGGAACTCGTCGGTGGCCCGGCGGCGCAGCTCGGGCGGGGCGTCGTAGCGCGGGCGGCGGGCGCGCACGTGCGCCCGGGCCCGGCTGCCGACCTGCCGGCAGGCGGCCTCGGTGCGGTCCAGGGCCTCGGCGATCTCCTGATAGGTGAAGCCGAAGGCCTCCTTGAGCACGAACACCGCGCGCTCCAGCGGGGACAGGCTCTCCATCACCACCATCAGGGCGATCGAGACGGTCTCGGCCCGTTCGACGCCGTCCGTCGCGTCCGGTTCGGTGACCAGCGGCTCGGGGAGCCAGGGGCCGACGTAGGACTCGCGGCGGACGGCGGCCGAGTTCAGCCTGTTGAGGGCGAGGTTGGTGACCGTCCGGGCCAGGAAGCCGCCGGGGCTCGCGACCGGGCCGGTGACGCCGCTCCAGCGCAGCCAGGTGTCCTGGACCAGGTCCTCGGCGTCGGCGACGCTGCCGAGCATCCGGTAGGCGATGCCGAAGACCATCCGCCGGTGCTGCTCGAAGGCGGCCAGCCGGGGGTCGGCCGGCGGCGCGTCGTGGGTGTCGGTCACCCTCGCGACGCTACCGCAGGTAGCCGCCGGGCTCAGCTCCGGAAGGCCTCGTAGGCGGGGGCGAGCAGGACGGCGAGGTCACGGCCGTGCACGGTGATGCCGGAGCGGCCGAGGCGGCGCAGCGAGGACTCGTCCGGCCCGTCCTCCTCCCGCGCGGGGGCGGGGCGCAGGGTGAAGTCACCGCGCCAGTAGGCGGCGACGTTGACCACGGGCGGTCTCGGTTCGTCGGTCACGCGTCCTCCTCGGCCACGGCGTCCTCCCGCGCGAGGGCGACCAGTTCGCGCAGCGCGTCCACCGGCAGGTCGGTGAGCCAGCGCTCCCCCTCGCCCACCACTGTCTCGGCCAACGTCCGTTTGGCGGCGAGGAGTTCGTCGATCCGCTCCTCGACGGTGCCGACACAGACGAGCCGGCGGACCTGGACGTCCCGACGCTGGCCGATCCGGAAGGCGCGGTCGGTGGCCTGCTCCTCGACCGCCGGGTTCCACCAACGGTCCAGGTGGATCACCTGGTTGGCGGCGGTCAGGTTGAGGCCGGTGCCGCCGGCCCGCAGCGAGAGCAGGAACACCCGTGGCCCGTCCGGGGACTGGAACCGCTCGACCAGCTCCTCGCGGCGGGCCCGGGGCAGGCCGCCGTGCAGGTAAAGCACCTCCTCGCCGAGCCGGCGCTCCAGGTACGGGCGGAGCATCGCGCCGAACTCGGCGTACTGGGTGAAGACCAGCGTCCGGTCGCCCTCGGCCAGCGCCTCCTCCAGCAGTTCGGCCAGCCGGGCGACCTTGCCCGAGCGCCCGCCCACCGCCGAGCCGTCGTGCAGGAGTTGGGCCGGGTGGTTGCAGACCTGCTTGAGCTTGCCGATCGCCGCCAGCACCGTGCCGCGCCGCTCCACGCCCCGGATGCCCTCGACCCGCCGCAGCAGGTCGGCGACCACGGCCTGGTAGAGCCCGGCCTGCTCGGCGGTGAGGTTGCACCACACCGTCATCTCCTGCTTGGCGGGCAGTTCGGCCGCCACCGCCGGGTCGGACTTGACCCGGCGGAGCACGAACGGGGCGGTGCGGCGCCGGAGTTCGGCGGTGCGCTCGGGGCTGCGGTGCAGCTCGACCGGGATCGCGTAGCGCTCCTTGAAACGCTCGGCCGGGCCGAGCAGGCCGGGGTTCGCGAAGTCCAGGACGGCGTGCAGTTCGGCGAGCCGGTTCTCCACCGGGGTGCCGGTGAGGGCGATCCGGTGCCGGGTGACGGGCAGCGCGCGGATCGCCCGGGACTGCGCGGTGCCGGTGTTCTTGACGTACTGCGCCTCGTCGGCGACGACCCGGCGCCAGCGGATCGCGCGCAGGGCGGCGAGGTCGCGCTGGACCAGCCCGTAGGTGGTGATGACCAGGTCCACGCCCCGTACGGCCTCGGCGAGTCGGTCCGGGCCGAGGCGGCCGGAGCCGTGGTGGACGTACCGCCGCAGGCCGGGGGCGAAGCGCTCGGCCTCGCGCTGCCAGTTGCCGACCAGGGACATCGGGCAGACCAGCAGGGTCGGACCGGTGGCGCCGGCGGACGCTTCGGCGGCCTTCCCGGCACTCCCGGTGCCCCCGGCACTCCCGGCCTTCCCGGCGCTCCCGGCCGCCCCTGCGGCTTCGGCCTTCTCGGCGGCGAGCAGGGCGAGCGTCTGGACGGTCTTGCCGAGGCCCATGTCGTCGGCCAGCACGGCGCCGAGGCCGAGCCCGGACATGGTCCGCAGCCAGGCCAGCCCGCGCTCCTGGTAGGGGCGCAGCACGGCCCGGAAGTCCGGCGGCAGCTGCGGTGCCGGGGCGGCGCCGGCCCGCCCGGCGAGCAGTTCGCCGAGTGGGCCGTCCACGCTGATGCCGGTGACCGGCAGCCCGGCGGCCTTCGGCTCCGGGTCGAGGGCGAGCCGGAGCAGCTCGGAGGCGGCGAGCACGCCGTCGCGCCGGTCGGCGAGGAAGGCGAGGGCGGCGGCGATCTGCGCCGGGTCCGCTTCCAGCCAGGTGCCGCGCACCCGGACCAGCCCCTGCTTGGCGGCGGCGAGTTCGGCCAGTTCCCGCTCGGTGAGCGGCTCGCCCTCCGGGCCGAGCGCGGCCTGCCAGTGGAAGGCGACCACGGCGTCCCGGTCCACCTGGCTGGTGACGGCGAGCGTGCCGGGAGCGGGCGGCGCGGTGGCGCGCAGGGCGAGCCCGAGCCGGGGGCGGCGGCGCCACCAGGCGGGCAGCAGCACCCCGAAGCCGCCCTCGGCGAGGGCGGGCGCGGCGGTGCGCAGGAAGTCCAGCGCGCCGGCCCGGTCCAGCGGCAGGGCGGACGGGCGGGAGCGGTGGCGCAGCCCGTCCAGGGCGGGCCAGCGGTGGGCGGCTCGGGCGAGTTCGGCGACCAGGACGTCGGCCGGGTCGTCGGCCCAGCGGGCGAGCGCGGCGTGGGCGGCGCCGCCCTCGTGCAGGTCGGCGGCGCGGACCAGCAGGGAGGGCTCGTCCACGGCCTGGAGGAGGAACTCCAGCCGCCAGGCGTCGTCGGAGGGGCGGCCCTCGGGATCGTCCGGATCGGGGCCGAGCGGCTCGACCAGGCGGAAGCAGAGCCGCAGCGCCGGGTCGACGGGCTCGGCGGCGGCGTACCAGGCGCCGAGCCGGCGGCGCAGTTCGGCGAGTTCCCCGGGCCGGACGCCGTCGATCCCGCCGTCGGGGGCGGCGAGGGCGTGCAGCCAGTGTTCCGCGGCGGTTCCGGCCCCGGTCCCGCCGGGCGGCGGGAAGGGCGCGTCCGCCAGCGCGGCGCGGGCCTCGGCGTCCACCAGCGCGCCCAGGGCGGCGTCGAGCAGCGCCTCGCCGCTGCCCGGCCCGTGCGGCCACTCCCCCAGCAGGACGGGTGGGC
>NZ_JBEZUT010000253.1:0-13074 GCF_040636595.1 Kitasatospora sp. NPDC036755 | reverse complement strand
CTGCACAACCTGCTCCAGGCTGCATGAGCCCGCGGACTGCTGGCCGACCGACCGTGCCTCGACCGCTCAAAGATCAATTACGGGACAGCCCTTAGTACTGCAACGACGCTTACCATGACGGCTGTTCAGGTTGCTCGTTGTTCAGGTCATGAGTGGGGACATATCTCAGTCGGATGCGCGTCGCTGGGCAGAGGGTCTGTCCGAGCTGCACGAACGGTTCCTTCACCGGTTCGCGCGCAGTGAGCCGAGGGAGTCGGCTCTGGCGTATATGCGGGGGCTGTTGGCGCCGCTGGAGCGCAAGAACGGCTGGACGGTGGCCGAGGAGGCCGGCCATGGCGGTCCGGACCGGATCCAGCGGCTGCTGAACCGGATCGGCTGGGACGCGGACGGGGTGCTCGACGACGTGCGCGAGTACGTCGTCGAGCACCTGGCCGAACCGGGCGGCGTGTTGATCGTGGACGACACCGGGTTCCTGAAGAAGGGCGTGCGCTCGGCCGGGGTCCAGCGACAGTACTCCGGCACCGCCGGCCGCACCGAGAACTGTCAGGTCGGCGTCTTCCTCGCGTACTCGAGCGAGCGGGGCCGGACCTTGATCGACCGGGCCCTCTACCTTCCGAAGTCCTGGACGGACGACCGTGAGCGCTGCCGGGCCGCCGGAATCGGGGACGAGGTCGAGTTCGCCACCAAGGTCCAGCTCGCGAGTGCGATGGTCCGCCGAGCGATCGACGACGGAATCCCGTTCCGCTGGGTGACCGCGGACGCGGGCTACGGCTACAGCAAGGGCTGGCGCTACGAGTTGGAGCAGGCCGACGTCTTCCACGTCGTGGCCACCATCCGCCACGACACGGTCGTCACGCGGCGAGCCCTGGACCATCCGCTGCACGACCTGGTGGCGGGGCTGTCCCGTCAGAGGTGGAAGCGTCGCTCGTGCGGCGAGGGCGCCCACGGCCTGCGGATCTACGACTGGGCGCGTGTCGAGGTCCGACCCTGGCACCGCCCGGACCGCCGGCACTGGGTCCTGGCCCGTCGAAGCATCGCTGACCCCGCGAAGATTGCCTACTACATTGCCTACGGGCCCGCCGACGCCACCCTCGACGAACTGGTCGCCGTCGCGGGCGCCCGCTGGGCGATCGAGGAGTGCTTCCAGAGCGCGAAGGGCCAGTGCGGCCTGGACGACTACCAGGTCCGCCGCTACCAGGGCTGGTACCGGCACATCACCCTCGCGGTGGCCGTCCACGCCTACCTCACCGTCCTGCAGGCCGGGCAGCTCGACAAGGGGACGGACCCGCTCGAACGCCAGACCTGATCCCACTGACCGTCCCCGAAATCCGCCGGCTGATCACCCACATCACCCGGCCAGTCCGCCACAGCGTCGACCACGCCCTGCACTGGTCCCGATGGCGTCGCCAACGCCAACACCAGGCCCGGATCAGCCACTACAAGCGACGAGGCCACAGCCCAAGAGCTGAAGCCTCGTCACGGTAAACACCGTTGCAGTACTAGGGTGGACGGCTTGCCGGGGACCAACGTCCTGCTGATGTCCGGCAGCAGCTGGGCCGACAAGTCCAGCCGCTACCATGTTCCGGTACCGATCGGCACACTGATCGAACCCGACCCTGCGGAACCGGAACGGATCGCCGACCAGAGCGAGTTCCGCTTCGAGTTCGTTCGAGAGGCCTGCGCCTGCCCGACGCGGTGCACCTGCGACAGCCCGAGCGAGGCCCTGCGGCTTTCCGGAGTACCGATCGACCGGCGCGAAGACGTGCTGCGCCGGATGGACACCGAGCTCGGCCGCAACGACCGAGGCCAGGGGCGCCTCCTTCGGGAACTGCATCGACTACCGGAACCCCGTCGGCACATCCTGCTCCTGGTCGGCAGTTATGACGAGGCCGCATGGTGACGGACACGCTGCACACACTCAACGAGCGTTGGCGCGGCAAAGTCCGGCGGCTGGTGTCCGACGACAACCCGGATGCCGCCGGCCGTGCACTGGACGGCGAGCACCACGCCCCAGTACTGCGCCGCGGTGACGTCGAGACGCTCGCCGCCACGGACGCCGAGATCTTGGTGGCGCCGCTGCTCGCGGTGGAGCGCGGGCACAACATCCTCGCCGTTGACAGCAAGGAGGCCGCCATCGGCTCGGTCTACTTCCTGGCCCGGCCCAACCCCCGCCCTGACGACCTCGGCCTCGCGGTGCACGCGATCAACGACTGGATCGTCCGGCTGATGGACGGCACCGGGTTCTCCGATCTGGTGCGCGGCGCGCCCACCCTCGGCCTGGGTGCGCGTAGATTCCGCGACGCCGCCCGGTCCAAGTGGTTCCACGTCCTCGCCAGGAGCATGGCTTGGAGTCACCTCGACGAAGAGGACCGCGTCCAGGTCACCTGCGGCGGCCCGCCCAGGGTGATCCCGGCCGCCTCCGCCGGCCTCAGGTAATTCCTGACCGTCTTGCGGTCCACCCCGCTGACACCACCCCACCCACTCACATCGACGACTGCCTCTGGGACCTCTTCGAACGGCTCACCGCCGTCCGCTTCCCCCTCCCGCCTACTGCCTGACCCCGGCCGGCCCTACGGCAACCAGCGGCGGGCGGCCGGGCCGCTCCACCCACCACTGCCGCCGGCCCTACGGCCGGGCCGCACAGTAGGTGAAGAGGCCACCGGGCTGGAGGTCGGCGAAGAGACCGAGCAAGGGAGGTGCGGAGTCGGCGACTGCGACAATGCGAGCCACGGTTCCGCCAGGCGTTCCCTGGCGCCAGCGGGGGCGGTCGCCGACGGCGTAGGGCAGCTCCGCCTCCACGACGCCGGGAACCGCGAGGAGGGCCTCAACAGTCGGTGCGGCGGTGAGAACGGTGTCGTAGTGCGGGGCCTGGGGCAGGAGGAAGGCCGTGCTGCGGACCGGCGGCGGGACGTCGGGAAGCTCTCCGCCGGTGGCGATGGCAGCGCAGGCCAGCACCGAGTCGAAGGAACAACAGTGGTGGAGCATCTCGGTAACCCCGCCGCCGATGCGGCTGTTGACCTCGATGACTCGGGGGCCGTCCCGGGTGAACATGATCTCGGTGTGGACGCCCGAGTCGGTGATGCCCAGGGCGTCGATCGCCCGGGACGCACAGTCCAGCAACGGGGCGAGGGCGGCGTCGGGCAGCACCGAGGGCATGATGCCGCCGTTCTCCCGGAACCCCGGGGAGAGCGGGAACTTGTCAGTGACGGCCAGGTGCCGCAGGGTGCCGCGCCGGACGAGTGACTCGACGCTCGCATAGGTGCCGTAACGGGGGTCGCCGTGCGGACCGACGCCGACCAGGAACTCCTCCAGGACGAAGTCCGGGACGGGGCCGCCGCGCGGGTCGGCGGCGTAACCGGCGCAGGCGGCGGACCAGAGCACGGCCAGGTCAGTCGTGCCGTCCACCCGGAAGGTCGCCAGGCTTCCGACGCCGGCCTTGGGCTTGAGGACTGCGGGCAGACCCACCCTCCGGGCGGCGGAGCGAAGTTCGTCGAGGTCACGGACGGACGCGAAGCGGGGGGTGGGGATGCCCGCCTCGGCCAGGAGCCGCCGCTGCTCGTGCTTGTTGCGGATGGCCGCTAGCGACCTGGGCGCGTTGGCCGGCAACCCGAGGCGGGCGGCCGCGGTGTGCACCGGTTCGAGTGACATCTCACCGAAGCCGAGGATGCCGGCGGGTTGCCAGGCCTTCGCGAAGTCCGTCAGTTCGTCGGCGGCCGCGTCCTGCCCCGGGATCGTCGCATGGGTGCACCACTCGTCGAACAGGGCGGCGCGGGCACGGTTCGACTCGGGGTCGGGGCCCGGGACCCAGAGGACGTGCAGCTCGTAGGCCGAACACAGCCGGGGGAGGTACCAGGCGGGCCGGGGGCCCGTCGGCACGTCGAACAGGAGTAGCCGGGGCAGGGGCACGGTCGACATGGGCGCCGCCTTCGGTCGCGATCAACAGGGGAAGTCGGACGCCGGTCCAGGCGCCGGTGGAACGGGCTCCGTCAGCAGAGCACCGAGGTCGGTCGGGTGCACGTTGCCCCCGCTGACGACGGCGACGCACGGTCCGGTGCCCGGCAGTCGGTCGGAGTGGTGCAGAAACGCCGCCGTCGCCACCGCGCCAGACGGCTCGGCCACCAGACGGGCCCGGCCGGCGAGGAACGCCACGGCCGTGCGGATCTCGTCCTCGGTCACGGTGAGAACCGCGTCGACGTACCGCCGGATGTGCTCCCAGGTGAGCTCGCCCAGCACTGGGGTGCGCAGGCCGTCGGCCATCGTTCGCCCGGTGCGGGCCGCCGTCCAGCCGGTCCGCCGTCCGCGCCGCAGGCTCTCCGCCGCGTCCGCCGCCAGCTCCGGCTCCACCCCGACGATCCGGCAGCCGGGGATCGCGGACTTCGCCGCGACCGCCACCCCCGCGATCAGACCGCCGCTGCCCACCGGCACCAGCAGGGTCGGCTCCCCGGCCGACCCCGGCTGACAGGCCAGGAGGTCCTCCGCGATCTCCAGACCGACGGTGCCCTGACCTGCCATCACCAGCAGATCATCGAAGGGAGACACGACCGTCGTGCCCCGGTCGGCGGCCACCTCCTCGGCGATCCGCCGGTAGGCGTCCGCGGGGGCGGTGACCACCTCCGCGCCCAGCGCCCGGGTGGCCTCGATCTTGAGCCGGGGCGCGGTGTCGGGCATCACGATCATCGCCGGGATGCCGAGGCGCCCGGCCGCGTGGGCCACCGCCTGCGCGTGGTTCCCGCTGGAATGGGCCACCACGCCGCGCGCCAGCTCCGTCCGATCGGTGTTCGCCAGCCGGTGGTGGGCGCCCCTGATCTTGAACGACCCGGTGAGCTGGAGGTTCTCCGCCTTGAGCCACAGAGGACGGCCGGGGACCGGGGCGGACAACAGCGGTGTGCGCAGTACCCTGCCGCGGAGGGCACGACGGGCCGCTTCGACGTCCTCCAGGCTCAAAAGCCTCGGGGGCCGTGAGTCCGTCGGGCGGGGCGGCGGCGCGAACGTGTTCACTGGAGTCCTTCGCGGAGACGACGGTTTCACGGGACGACCGTTCGGCGACGGGCGGGTGTGGCGGGCCGGTGCCGACCGAAGCTACGGCGGGCGGTCCCCGCGGACCGACTCTCGCAGACCGGCTCCGGCCCTGGCAGCACAGCCCGGCCGTCGTGATCACGACAGTCGTAAACAGGAGACCGCTGCCGTCAGCACGGGCTCCACGGGGCAGCGCCACAGGCAGGCACCGTCGTCTTTGCGCCTGGCGCAAGTCCACCGGTGTCCGGCCCGCCGGTCCGCTCCCTCCGTCTGCACAATGAGATGGACCGTCACAGTCTGTGTCGGTCCAACACGTGGTGCGGGCGGGGTGAGAAGCATGATGGAGGGGAGTGAACCCGTGATGTCCGGGAAGAGACCGACCGTTGGGCGGGGGCAGCCGTCGGCGTCGCAGTTCGCGGTCTTCCTCGGCGGGCAGGTGTTCTCGCTCCTGGGCGACGGACTGGCGTTCCTCGCCGTGCCCCTCGTCGTCCTCGAACTGAGCGGGGACCCATTCGCCGCGGCCCTGGCCGCCGCGCCGCGGACCGTCGGCTACCTCCTCGTGGGCCTGTTCGCGGGCGCGCTGGTCGACCGGCTCGACCCCCGGGCGACCATGCTGGTGGCGGATGGCGTCCGATTCTCGGCGTTCCTGACACTGGCTCTGCTCGCGCACACGGGGGGCCTGCAGGTCTGGATGGTCCTGGTACTGGCGTTCCTGGCCTCGGGAGCCGGGGTCTTCTTCGAGACGGCGCTGACGGTAGCGGTCCGCGACCTGGCCCAGGGCCGGCGGCTGGTGCGCACCAACTCCTGGCTGGAGGCGACGAACCAGGCCTCGCTCGTGGTGGGCCCCGGCCTGTTCGGCGTGCTCAGCGCCTTCTTTGGGCTGAACACGGCGCTCTTCGGCAACGCGGCCACCTACCTGCTGTCGCTCGTCACGATCTTCGCCATCGGACGGTTCGGCGGGACGCCCGCCGGGGCCGGGGCCACGACGCGGGGCGCGCTCCGCAAGCTCCGCGCGGACATGGCCGACGGCCTGCGCTTCCTGCGAGACGCCCGGCTGATCCTGCTGCTGACCATCCTCCAGGCCACCGCCAACCTGTTCATCGCCGTGGAGACACTGACCCCGTTCTATGTACGGAACCACCTCGGTTTCGGGGATTCGGCGCTGGGCGTGGTGGTCGGCCTGGGTGGCCTGGGCGGCGTTCTGGGTGCGGCGGGCGCAGCCCGGCTGGCCACACCCGGGCGCCGGCTGGGTGTGGTGGCCCTGAGCGCGGTCTGCCTGGGGGTGGCCCTGGCCCTGATGGGTCTGGCCGACGGCCTCGCCCCGCTGGCCGCGCTCAACCTCCTGGTCAGCGGTTCCGCGGTGCTGGCCGTCGTGGTGATTCGCAGCGTGCGGCAGGAGTTGGTGCCGCGGGAGATCCTCGGCCGGGTGACCGCCACCGCCCGAATGGCCGCGCTCGCCGCGAGCCCGCTCGGAGCGATGGCGGCCGGGTTCCTGGCGGGGCTGAACCACTCCGACCCGCGGCCGGTGTTCGTCGGGTTCGGCCTGCTCGCCACGGTCACGGCGGCGTTCGCCTGGTTCGCCGGGCTGCGTGACCACGCCCCGGGCGGTGCGCGGGCGGAGGCGCCGGACACCGCGTGACCGGCGCGGCCGGCCCGTGCCGGGGCCGGGTGCGCCGACGCATCGATGCATCGGCGCGACGAGGTGGTCCACGTGGCCCTGTCGAGCCGTCAAGTCAACGAGTCAACAGCGGAAAGAGGGCGTCATGACGCATCTGTTGGTGATCAGCGTGGGCACTGAGGTGTACCGCCGGTACATCCTGGAGGGCCTCCGTTCGACGGGGGTCCGGGTGACCGTGGTGCAGTCCGCGCCCCGGCAGCCGTGGGCCGTCCCGCTCGTCGACGTCACGTACGAAGCGGACCTGCGGGACCGGACCGGGGTGGTGGAACTGGCGGAGAAGATACACGCCACGGAGCCCTTCGACGGGGTCCTGACGTACGACGAGGCGCACGTCGAGCTCGCGGCCGAGGTGGCGGAGGCGCTGGGCCTGCCCGGGCTATCACGGGAGGCGGCGGCCAGGAGCCGGGACAAGCGGCTGATGCGGGAGGCGTTTCGGGAGGCCGGTGTCCCGTCGGCCCGGAGTGTCCTCACCATGACGGCGGACGGCGCGGCCGAAGCCGCCGCGCTCGTCGGCTACCCGGTCGTCCTCAAGCCCCGCAACCTCGGGGGAAGTTACGGGGTTGTCCGGGTCGACGACGAGGAGCGGCTCCGGGAGCTGTTCCACGTGGCGGTCGGCGCCCGGATCAGCCGGATCGACAGCGTCCCCGGAGTCTTGGTGGAGGAGTACCTGGAGGGCCCGGAGCTCAGTGTGGAGTCCGTCGTCCAGGACGGTCGGGTCCATATCTGCGGGCTGACCGAGAAGGAGGTAGGGTTCGCCCCCTACTTCGAGGAACTCGGCCACATCTGCCGGAAGCCGTCAACGTACCCGGGTTACCCGGAAATCGAGCGGGTTGTGGTGGCGGCCCATGACGCTCTGGGGATCACCTACGGGGCCACGCACTCGGAACTGCGGATCACAACCCGGGGGCCCCGTATGATCGAGACGGCGGCCCGGCTGGGGGGCGAGAAGATCCCGTACGCGACCCGGCTGGCCACCGGGGTGGACCAGGTGGCACTCGCGGTGGCAGCGCTGACCGGGGGGCGCGTCGAGGTGCGCCCCGAGCGCGAACTGTTCGCCGGCGTCCGCATGGTCTACCCGTCACGGGACGGGCGGGTCCGCGCCCTCGGGCACCGGCCGGGTGCCGAGGAGCTGTGGCACGAACTGGTCTGGCACGCGTCCCCCGGGCAGGACATGGCGCTGCCGCCCCGGGGATTCATGACGAGGCTCGGCCACATCATCGCCGTCGAGCCCTCCCACGAGGCTTTGACTGCGCGCCTGCGGGACTCCGTCGCGGCCTTGACGATCGCGATGGATCCGCCGACGGTATCGGGTGCCTGATCCCGACGCCGGGGCGGGTGCCCCGTTTCCGGATTGCGTCAGTCGCGATTGTGACGCCCGATCATCCTGTCGGGGGCCGACGGAATGTGGAACGCTGAAAGCGGTCGCCCCCGTCGCGGATACAGCCGGGCTCCGGCCCCACGCCACCGGCCTCTTCCCCGGCCCGGCCCGAGCCCCGCATCCTCCGGCGCCGGAAGCACCGGAAGGCACCGGTCACGACCCCGGCCCCCGGCGACCACGCGGGGGCCACCGAACATTCCGATGGGCCGAGGCGGCGGGAATCCACCGCCCACCATCGTCTCCGACCATTCCCGACCCGAGAGGGAGAACCATGCCGACTTCGGTTCTGCGACTCGAGCTGACCGGCTCCGAGGCGCTGCAGGTCCGGAAGCTGCTCGACAATGTCCTGCTCGATCCCCGGATTCTCGATCAGTACTACTTCCTCGAACAGGCACACGTCATCGCACACGAACTGCCCCGCCGCGTCCGGGAGACGTTCTATGCCTTCAAGCGCAACGAGCGCGAGGTCGCTCTCCACGTGATGGGCTCCCCGGCCCCGCAGGAGGCCCTCAGCCCCACGCCGACCCGCTACGTGGAGACCGAGCCCGGCTACGAGATCAACGAGAGCCAGGTGCTGCACGGGCTCTACGGAAGCCTGCTCGGAGAGCCTATCGGGTACGTCTCGCAGCGTGCGGGCAGCCTCTTCAACTCGATCATCCCGATCCCGGGCCTGGCCAACGTCGCTAACTCCAGCTCCGGTTCCAACCACGACTTCGGCTTCCACATCGAGGACGCCTTCCACCCGACCCGACCCGACTTCCTCGGTCTGGTCTGCCTGCGGAACGACGAGGGTGCGGGGACGACCCTGTCGAGCATCGAGGGCATCGACACGCTGACCCCGGAGGAGTGGGAGGTGCTCTGGGAACCGCGGTTCCGGATCGGCCACAACCCGATCCACGAGACGTCGGGTGTGATCAACGAGGAACAGCAGTCCGTCTTCTTCGGCAACCGCGAGAACCCGTACTTCCGGGTGAACTTCGCAGCCCTGCGGCTCGACGAGCTGACCGGGGTCGAGCGGAGCGCCATGGAGAAGCTCCACGGCTTCCTCCAGCGAAACAAGGAGACCCTGGTTCTGCGGGGCGGCGAGTTCGTCTACGTCGACAACTACCGTTGCGCGCACGCCCGGGACGCCTACACGCCGCTGCCCGCAGGCCGCTCGCGCTGGCTGTCGCGGCTCTGCGTGACCAGCGACCTTCGCAAGTCCAGCGCGCTGCGCGCGGACGCCATGAGCCGCGCCATCGCGGCCTGAACGACCTGCCGTGGGTCCCGTCGGCCAGGTCGGGCCGACGGGACCCACGGGGCGGGGCGGCCCGCTGACACGGCAGCCGGCGGGACGTCGGACCTCGGGAGGAGGAGCAGCGGTGATCGACTTCGAGCAGGTGTCGGCCGCTCGGTTCGGCGGGGCGTCCGGCCCTGGGGTCGGGCCGGGTCCGGACGCCCCGATCGGCATCTTCGACTCCGGGTTCGGCGGGCTGACCGTGGCCCGGGCCATCCTCGACCGGCTGCCGTGGGAGTCGGTCGTCTACCTGGCGGACAGCGCCCGCTCCCCCTACGGTCCGCGGAGCATCGCGGAGGTGCGTTCGTACGCGTTGGAGTGCCTCGACCGACTGGTCGCCCTGAACGTCAAGATGCTGGTCATCGCCTGTAACTCGGCCAGTTCGGCGATGCTGCGCGACGCCCGCGAGCGCTACGACGTCCCGGTCATCGAGGTGATCTACCCGACGGTGCGGGAGGCTGCGGTCGTGACACGGAGCGGGCGGGTCGGGGTGATCTGCACCGCGGCCACGAAGACGTCCATGTCCTACGAGGACGCCTTCGCGGCCGCGCCGCACGTCCGGCTGACGGTGCAATCCTGCCCCCGGTTCGTCGACTTCGTGGAGCGCGGGGTCGTCGCGGGCCCGGACCTGGCGGCCGCCGCCCGGGAGTACCTGGCGGGCCCGAAGACGGCCGGGGTCGACACCCTCATCCTCGGGTGCACCCACTACCCGCTGCTGGCGGAGGTGATCGCGAACGAGATGGGCGAGGGGGTGTCCCTGATCTCCAGCGCGGAGGAGTCGGCCAAGGATGTCGCCTGGCAGCTCAGGAAGTTGGGCCTCGCCCGTGCTCGATCCGTGCCGCGGCACGTCTTCATGACGACCGGGGACCCTCGCCAGTTCCAGCGGATCGGACGGCGCTTCCTCGGCCCGGTACTGACGGAGGTGTCCGCAGCAGTGCGCTGACGAGGCGTTGCCGGTCCTCCGGGTGCCCTGCCAGCCAGACCCCAAGCTGGTGGCTGGCCCCGGCAAGGCGCAGTTCGGCGAAGTCGGCCCGCGTAGCCAGCGACGTGCGGACCAGGTTGGTGACACCGGGCGGAATGACAGCGTCGTGCTCCGGGAGCACCAGCAAAGCCCGGCCATCGAACCGGGCGAAGGCGCTGGGCGCGGCGCTGGTCCGCCAGCTCTCGGGCCGGCGGATCAGCTCGGTGAACCCCGGGCCGAACGGCACGTCCCAGGCCTCCGCCCCGTAGATGCCGGGAGCGCAGGCGGCGAGCGCCGCTACCCGGCCGCCGTACAGCGCGACCAGGTCGGCGAGGGTCTGGCCGCTCATGCTGAAGCCGACCAGGGCAAGCGGCCGGTCAGCGCCGAGGACCTCCTCGACCACGGCCGCGGCCTGGTCCCGGCGGCGGCGGAGGCTGAGGTCGCACAGTGCGCCACTGCTCTCCCCGTGGCCGGAGAAATCCAGGGCGACGGCCGGGTGCCCGAGCGCGGCGAAGTCCTCGGCAAGCGGCAGATTGCGTTCCTTGCTGCCGGTGCCCGCACCGTGCAGGATGACGACGCCGGGGCGGTCGGCGGAGGCTCCGGCATCGGGCCCCGGGGTCACCGTGTAGATGCTCAGCTGCTCGCCATCGATCGAGTGAACGGTCTTGCGTACAACGCCCATGACGACCCTTCAGGAACGGAGTTGACCTTTAGTCAACATGGAAATGTCACACTTCACTCGTGCCCTATCAGTATACTGACGGGACGTACGGGGGTTGGTGACAGGGCTGTTGACGAAGGGGCCGGAGCACGCCGGCCGGAGGAGGACGGCGACCGGCCGATGACGGGCGAGTGTTGCACGTGCCGCGCCCCCGCCCCAGGGGGCGGGCCCTGTCGGATCGGTGCGGCCCGTTCCGCTCCACCCTCCTTCACTCCACCGTGTCCTCCCGCCCCTGTCTTCGACTCGACGGAAGGTGGGGGATGAATTCCCTGCACGGGGAGCGCACCCGGCCCGGTCTCCGGCCGGTACAGCTGACGCTAACGGAGCTGGCTTCGTACCGGCGCATCGTTCACGACGGGCCGCTGCGCCCGGAGGACCTGCCCGCCGAGGAGAACCAGGCGGCGCACGCGTCCACGGTGGAGCGACTCGTCAAGGCGGGCCTGGTCCGCCGTCTGGCGGCCGGCCGGCTCGCCGCCGTCGACCCGGCCCACGTCTCCGACCGGATCCTCGCAGGCTGGGAGGAACGCGTGCAGGGCGCCCAGTCGGACCTGATGGTCGCCCGGGAACAACTCGCCGAGCTCGATCTCATCTACGCCGCCCGGCAACGGGACTTCCAGGGGCCTCAGTTCGAACGGACCGAATCGGCTGACAAGGTTCTCCGCACGGTGGAGCGGTACGCGGGCGAGAGTCGCAACGAGGTCCTGGCCGCGCTGCCCGGAGGGCCCCGCCCGGCCGCCGAGCTGCCCGGATCCCGCGACTGGGAGGTCGAGTTACTCCGGCGCGGGGTGCGGTTACGCACCCTCTACCAACACGCGGCCCGCTTCCACCCCCCTACGGTGGCCTACGCCGAGGAGGTCACCGGACTGGGCGCGGAGGTCAGGGCGGTGACCGGGAGCCTGGCCTGGTTCCTGGTCTTCGACCGAAAGGCGTTCCTGGTACCACTGCGGGAGGTGTCCGGCGGCGCCCTGATCGTGCGCAACGAGGACCTCGTAGCGTTCGCGGTGGAGGTGTTCGACCGCTTCTGGTCGGCGGGGGAACCCATCGGGAAGCCCCGGGAGAAGGCCTTCATCCAGGGCCTGACCAACCAGACCCAGCGCTCCATCCTGCAGCACCTCGTCGACGGTGCCGACGACCGAGCCACGGCCCGGGCGCTGGGAATCTCGGTGCGCACATGCCAGCGGCACGTCTCAGAGGTCATGCGGGAGCTCGGGGCCACCAGCCGCCTCCAACTGGGCTACCTGCTACGGAAGAAAGGCCTGCTGGAGAGCGGGGACGAGGACTGAGGGCTCGCCCCGCTCCGTCTGGTCGAGCACGCCGTTCCATTCCGCCGGAGTACGGGTGAACGGCTTCACCGCCACCGCCCCGTGCGGTTCGACAGTGCGTGCGACCTTCTCGGTGCAGGGAAGCGGCCCGTGGGGCACTCGGCCTCGATCCGGACTCCCCGACGTCGTAGCTCCGCACCACCGTGGTGTGGCAGCATTGCAGGGTCGCCTCCTACGCCGCGTCCCTGGCGATCACCACGGTAGCTCCACACCGTCCCATTGCGGCACCGTCGCAGGCTGTACTGGTCGCAGTGTGAGGATCTGGGGGAGCTGGTCGCTTCGCACCGTCCTGGTGCGGCAGCATCGCAGCCGGGGCCCGCGACCGCCGAAAGTCGCGGAGCCCGGAGTCGCTCCGCACCACCCCGGTGCGGTACCTTTCCCTGCCCATAGGCTGGCCCTGCTGCACCGGAACTCACCCGCCGGCGCTCCGCGGACTCCATGCTTGTGGTCGTCGGGTCGATCCCCCCTCGCGCCGTCTAGGCAATGGTCACCGTCTGTAGACGGTCGCGAGCCACAGACTGGCCTGCTCCGAGCTCACGGAGGCGTCCAAAAGGTCCCAAGCGACGCCTCCAGCGCGAGGTCACGAAATCGCCTGACGTCTTGACAGATTCGAGGACAGCCGCCCAACTACCCGAAAAGGTGGCCGAATTGCTTTATCGGGTGTCGAAAAACCATTGGTCACGATTCGATATCGGTCACTGCGGGTAGTCAATTTCGGGGCC